>DASURJ010000295.1:0-2442 GCA_036280115.1 Gemmatimonadaceae bacterium | reverse complement strand
CTGGAATTTGCCGAATATGCGCCGACGGAACTCGAGTGGGATCCCCGGCCCCCGGTCGGTCACGAAGACGGCCACGCTCGTCGGCGTCGTGCGCAGCGACACGGTCACCGTCTCCCCGCGAGGGGAGAATCGGACGGCGTTCGAGATGAGGTTCGTGAACACCTGGACGAGTCGGTCGGGATCACCCGTGACAACCGCGCTCTGCCCACCTTCGAGTGCCAGGGTGACCTGCGCTTCCATTGCGACGGTGCGAAGTGAATCCACGGTCGTGCGCAGAATCTCGGCCAGCTCGCACGGCTCGCGTCGCACCACGAGGTGCCCGGACTCGATACGCTCGACATCGAGGATGTCGTTGATGAGGCGGATGAGGCGCTCCGTGTTCTGCAACGCGATCTGCATGAGATCCCGCGTCTTCTGCGCAACGGGCCCTGCGGTCCCGGCGAGGACGAGACCGAGCGCGCCTCGAATTGCGGTGAGAGGCGTTCGCAGCTCGTGGCTGACCGTCGAGACGAACTCTGTCTTCAGGCGCTCGACTTCCTTGAGCTGGCGAATGTCGTCGCGCAGGCCATCTTCGCGCTCGGCGACGGCGACGGCGAGCGTCCCGAACGCCGCGCCGAGCTGCGCCAGCTCGCGACTCCCGCCCGCCGTGGAGCGCGTCGCCGCGCGATGGTCGCCGGCCGCGAGCGCACGCGCATCGAACACGATGGCGTCGAGCGTGCCCGTCACGCGACGGAGGCTCACCACCGTCGCGAGCACGATCATCGCGAGCAGCAGCAAGCGGACGAGCAGCGCTTCCCGGGCGTCGAGCTCGAGTTGCACCGACGCTTCCGCCGCCCGGAGCTCGGACTGAACCCGCGTGACTCGTTCGATTGCCGCGGTCGCAGCACGCGAGCTGTCCATGAGCGCCGCGACGAGCCGCGCCGTCGGCCGCGAGCGTACCGACGCGGCGCCGTCCGATCCGTGCGCCGCCATGTCGATCGTGGCCGCCTGCGTCCAGAGGCGCGTCACTTCATCAAGGCGGACCGTGACCCGCCTGAGCTCCTCGTTACCTACCGCGAGCTTCGCGAGCGTATCGAGCGTGCTGTCGAGCTGGCCCCGCCCGAGCCGGTAGGCGCTCAGGAACGAGGAGTCACCGGTGACCGCGAATCCGCGCTCGCCGCTCTCGAGATTGATGAGCGCCGGTCCGATCTGTGCAGTCACGAGCACGGCGGAACCCGCTCGCACGGCCGCCATCTCGGCCTCGTCGCGGCGTCCGTCCTGAAACGCGACGATCTGACGCGCCAGTACGGCCCAGATCGCGATGACGCCGACGTTCGTGAGAACGAGCTGAGCGGCGAGCGAGAGGGACCGCCACCAGCGGAGCGTGCCGCGAACCCCGGAGCGGACGACCGTCATATCGCTCCAATCGACGGGGATGGCCGCACGAGCGGCCGCGATGGCGAAGACGCCAGCACGGCGAACACACCCGTACCGGCTATACGCGTCGCCAGCGGGTGATATGTTTCGGCGCAGGTTCCCGACCGTTCGGCGGGCCGACCCCTGTCAGTCACATCACTTCGAGCGCACACCTGGAATGACGACCAATCGGCTCCACGCGCTACACGAGGCCGGCCAGTCCGTCTGGCTGGACTTCATCGACCGGACGATCCTGCGAAACGGCGAGCTTGCCCGCCTGATCCTCGACAGCGCGCTTACCGGCATGACGTCCAATCCGACCATCTTCGAGAAGGCACTGGCCGAGGGGACGGAGTACGACGAGCAGATCATCGCGGCGCCGCCGGGGCTCACCGCCTGGGACCTGTTCGAGCTCGTCGAGACGACGGACGTGCGGACCGCGTGTGACATCTTCGCCGACGTCTATCGACGAGACCGGGGGAGCGACGGTTTCGTCTCGATCGAGGTCTCACCGGGCGTATCGAACGACGCCGAAGCCTCGATCGCGGAGGCGAAGCGACTCTGGACGACGGTCGGCCGGCCTAACGTGATGGTCAAGATCCCGGGGACCACGGAGGGCGCGAAGGCCGTGCGCGCCCTCATCGCGGACGGGGTCAACGTCAACATCACGCTCCTCTTTTCGATCGACGCCCATCGCCGCGTGATCGAGGCGTACATGAGCGGGCTCGAGGACCGCCTTGCGGCGGGGCACGACATCTCGGGGCTGGCGTCGGTCGCGAGCTTCTTCGTGAGCCGCGTGGATACCGAGGTGGACAAGCGGCTCGACGCCATTGCCGCCACGAGTGACGCCGCGACCAAGGATAGGGCGATGGCGCTCAAGGGGCGCGCGGCGATCGCGAACGCAAAGCTCGCGTACCGGCTCTTCCGCGAGATGTTCGCGAGCGAGCGCTGGGCGGCCCTCGCCGCGCGCGGCGCGCGTCTCCAGCGGCCGCTCTGGGCGAGCACGAGCACGAAGAATCCGGCCTATCGCGATGTCGTGTACGTGGA
>DASURJ010000294.1:0-8279 GCA_036280115.1 Gemmatimonadaceae bacterium | reverse complement strand
TCGCAATGACGTTCCGGTCCATGAGATCTCCCGTTGATTCGTCTCGACCGGAAATTAGCCGGTCGGGACGCCGCCCCGAATACTGCTGGAGTGAACCGTTCTCTGACGTAACAGCCTTGCCTCCCACCTTCCCCATGCGGTTGATTCAGGAGTTCCTGACGACCGGAGAATTCCGAATGCTGCAAGCACGTCGCGTGACGTCGTTGGCCATCGCGGTGGCATCCGTTACAGCGTCGGGCGGCGGACTCGCCGCTCAGGCGGACATGCAGCCGGTCAACGACCGCCCCAACCCGTATCGGACCGTCGAGGGGTGGGCGAAGCTCCCGGACGGGCGTGCGTGGGGATCGACGAGCGCCGTCGCGATCGCCCCCGACGGCCGCGGGGTGTGGGTCGCCGAGCGGTGCGGGGCGAACAACTGCGTCGGGTCGCAACTTCCGTCCGTGTACCTGTTCGACGCGAACGGGACCGCGACGAAGGCCTTCGGCGCCGGACTGATCCTGTCGCCGCACGGCATCGAGGTGGATCGCGAGGGCAACGTCTGGGTGACCGATTGCGCCTGCACGCTCGGCCGTAACGCCCCGGCGCCCAACCCGGCGGCCGGGCATCAGGTCTACAAGTTCTCGCCCGACGGAAAGTTGCTCATGACCCTGGGGAAGGCCGGCGGTGACCGGGACAGCGCCGGGCTCTGGCAACCGAACGACGTCCTCGTCGCGCCTAACGGCGACATTTACGTTGCCGAGGGACACTCGTCGAACCCGCAGAGCGCTATCGCCCGCATCCGGAAGTACTCCAGGGACGGCAAGCTCATCGCGACGTGGGGGAAATGGGGCAAGGGTCCCGATGACCTCGACCAGCCGCACGCGCTCGCGATGGATTCCCAGGGGCGCCTGTTCGTCGGTGACCGCGGGAACGACCGGATCAAGGTGTTCGATCAGAACGGCAAGCTGCTCCACACGTGGTACCAGTTCAGCCGGCCGAGCGGGATCTTCATCGACCGGGAGGACCGCATCTACGTCGCGGACTCGGAGTCCGGGTCGGTTGCGCCGGACCGCAAGGCGTGGAAGCGCGGGATCAGGATCGGCAGCGCCAAGGATGGGACCGTCACGGCGTTCATTCCGGACCCGAATGAAAACCCACCGAGCACGAGTGCGGCAGAGGGCGTGGCGGTGGACGCGGCGGGGAACATCTATGGAGCGGAAGTTGGGCCTCGTGCGTTGAAGAAGTACGTGAGGAAATGACAGACGTTCACCGCCATCACGGAGCGATCGGGAACATGACGTTCACGTTCAAGGTCAACGGAAAGTCCACTACGGTGGATGTCGCGCCCGACATGCCGCTTCTGTGGGTGTTGCGCGACGTGCTCGATCTCAAGGGAACGAAGTACGGGTGCGGCATTGGCCAGTGCGGCGCATGCACCGTGCACATCAACGGGACGCCGACGCGCTCCTGCCAGCGCCCGATGTCGCGCGTACAAGGCGTCGAGGTCACGACCATCGAGGGGCTTTCGGACGACGGAAGCCACCCGGTGCAGCGGGCCTGGGAGGCGGTGGACGTGCCGCAGTGCGGGTACTGCCAGGCCGGGCAGATCATGGCGGCCGCAGCGCTGTTGAAGCGCACGCCAAACCCGACCGATGCGCAGATCGACACGGCCATGAACGGCAACATCTGCCGATGCGGGACGTATCTCCGGATCCGCGAGGCGATTCACAAGGCCGCGGCCACGGCAGCCACGGACGGGGGCGGCGCGGGTCGCTCCGGTCGCTCGGGCGGTGACAGCACCGATACGAATTGAGGCGCGCACCCATGGAAACCAAGACTTCCCTGGATCGCCGCCAGTTCCTGCGCGTGAGTGCCATCGCGGGCGGCGGTGTTCTCCTCGCCACGTACATCGAGCCCTTCGCGAACGCCGGCGCCGCCCTTGGCGCCGCAACGAAGCCGGCCGCCGACTTCATCCCGAACGCCTACATCCGCATCACGCCCGACGGCGTCATCACGATCATCGCGAAGAACCCGGAGATCGGTCAGGGCGTCAAGACGATGCTCCCGATGCTGATCGCCGAGGAGCTCGACGCCGACTGGTCGAAGGTGAAGGTCGAGCAGGGCAAGCTCGACACGGTGAACTATCAGCCACGCCAGTTCGCCGGCGGCAGCACGGCGACGCCGCAGAACTGGCTTCCGATGCGTCGCGTGGGAGCGGCCGCGCGGGCGATGCTCGTGGCCGCCGCGGCACAGACGTGGAACGTGCCGGAATCGGAGCTGACGACGAGCAACGGCACGGTCATTCACCAGGCGAGCAACCGTCGTCTCGGCTACGGGGAGCTCACCGCGAAAGCGGCGACGCTGACGGCGCCGAACGTGGAGACCGTGAAGCTCAAGGAGCCGAAGGACTTCACGATCATCGGCAAGGGCGTCCCGGGCGTCGACAACCGCACGATCGTCACCGGCAAGCCACTCTACGGCATCGACGTGACGATGCCGGGGATGCTGTACGCGGTGTTCGAGAAGGCGCCGGTGTTCGGCGCGAAGGTGAAGTCGTCGAACGTCGAGGACATCAGGAAGGAGCCCGGCGTCAAGCACGCGTTCGTCGTCGAAGGCACGACCCAGCTCAACGGCCTCATGCCGGGCGTGGCGATCGTCGCCGACACGTGGTGGTCGGCGCAGGCGGCACGCTCCAAGCTGAAGGTCACCTGGGACGAGCATCCGACGTCGTCACAGAGCAGCACGAGCTTCGCTCGGCAGGCCGCTGAGCTGTCGAAGAAGCCGCCTATGCGCACGCTCCGGAAGGATGGCGACCCGGACGCGGCATTCCGTGGTGCGGCGAAGGTCGTGGAAGCCGAGTATTTCTATCCGTTCCTTGCGCACGCGCCACTCGAGCCACAGAACACGACGGCCAGCTTCAAGGACGGCAAGCTCGAGATCTGGTCGCCGACACAGACGCCCGAGGGCGGTCGCGGCCTCTGCGCGCGCACGTTAGGCATCCAGGATTCGGACATCTCGATCAACCTGATCCGCGCCGGCGGCGGGTTCGGGCGGCGGCTCAACAACGACTACATGGTCGAAGCCGCGTGGATCGCGAAAGAGATCGGCGTGCCGGTGAAGCTGGTCTGGACGCGCGAAGACGACATGCGGCACGACTTCTACCGTCCTGCCGGGTTCCACTACCTGAAGGGCGCCGTGGACGCGAGCGGCAAGCTCGTGGCGTGGAAGAACCATTTCGTGTCGTTCGGTGACCCCGAGCGCATGGCGGCCCCACCTGCGCAGGGCCAGGGTGCGCCGTTTTCGGCGAGTGCGGCGATCAGTCCGGTCGAGTTCCCTGCCCGGTTCGTGCCGAACTTCGCGCTCGAGACGTCGGTCATTGCGTTAGGCGTCCCGACCGGTGCGTTGCGCGCCCCGGGGAGTAACGGCATCGCGTTCGCCACGCAGTCGTTCCTGGACGAGCTTGCGCTCGCGGCCGGAAAGGACCCACTGCAGTTCCGGCTGGACCTCCTCTCGAACACGCCGGTTGCGCAGGAACCTGGACCGTCGGGCGCGCCGCCGGGCTTCGAGGCCGAGCGCATGAGGGGCGTGCTCGAGCTCGTGCGCGAGAAGTCCGGCTGGGGGAGGACGAACCTGCCGAAAGGCACGGGGATGGGCGTCGGCTTCCACTGGAGTCACCGCGGCTACTTTGCCGAGGTCGTCCAGGCGACGGTCGCCCGGGATGGTACGCTCAAGGTGGACAAGGTGTGGGTCGCGGGTGACATCGGGAACCAGATCATCAACCCGCTCAACGCCGAGAACCAGGTGCAGGGCTCCGTGATCGACGGGATCTCCGAGGCGTTGGCGCAGGAGATCACGATCGAGAACGGACGCGCGGTTCAGGGCAACTTCAACAACTTCCCGTTGTTGCGGATGCGTCAGGCACCGGCGGTGGAGGTGCACTTCAAGCTGACCGACAACCAGCCCACCGGCCTCGGCGAGCCTGCCCTGCCGCCGGTCGTGCCCGCGCTCTGCTCGGCGATCTACGCCGCGACGGGCAAGCGAATCCGCGCGCTACCGCTCTCGAAGCAGGACCTGAAGTGGACCTGATTGGGACCTAATTGGGGTCAGGTTCGAATTTCATCGTTTTCTTGCGGGGTCGGAGTAGAGGATTTCGGTAGGGGTCAGAGCGAAGAGCTCTGACCCCTTTATCCATCGCGACATCACGCCATCGGGCGGCACGCGGAGGTCGCGGCAACGGCGAGCGCGGAAGGGGCTGCGGAGAAATCCGCTAGGCCGGCGCGAGGGCGCCCGAGTGCTGGGGAGGGACGTCGCTCATCCCCGTTCCACCTTCTCCCCTGGATGCCGAGGCGATGTCGGGACGTCGGACGGCGCCGCCCGGGTCCCGGACCGCGCGGAGTTCGGTCGCGTCCGTCGGCTTTCTGCCAACCGATGCGCTGGTCGGATTGCTTCGGCAGCGGCAGACCGACGCGACGCTGGGACTGGTCATTCATTCCGCCACGCGTGCCGGTGCCGCCGCGCTCGAATGATGCGTTAGGACTCTGACCCCTAACGAAGCGTTTGAATGCAGACGCCCGGGCGGGCGCGACACACTGTGGACGCGCGAGCCACCCTCCGCAGCCGCTCCCGCGTTCAATGCCGCCGCGGACTCACCGCCCCGCCCGATGGCGCGGTGATGCCACGATCCCGCAATGAAACGATGATATTCGAATCTGACCCCGATTAGGTGACCCGATTAGGTGCCGGTGGAGGTGTACCGGCGCACGCCGAAACGCCACACGCGGAGCGCGACGGCCAGGAACACGAAGCCGAACACGGGAGTCAGCGGCAACACCCACGGTGGCACCCCCGTCCGGTCGGCATGACCAAGCACCGACGCAACCGGGAAGTACGTCACGCAGCCTAACGGGATTACGAAGACGAGGAAGTTCCGGAACCAGCGTGCGTAGACGTCGAGCGGGTACTGTGCCGCTTCCACGCCACCGTACGTGAGCGCGTTCCCGATCTCGAGGCTCTCGACGGTCCAGAACGCGAGGGTCGCCTGGAGCACCAGGATCCCCGAAAACAACGCTACGCCCCCCACGACGGCAAAGAGCAACGTTCCCCACGCGGCCCACGTCCAGTCCACGCTCGAGAGGTGCATCCCCAGGCCCCACGCGATCATCCCCTGCGCCAGACGCCCGATGCGCGTCGCGCGAAGCTCGTGGCCGAGCAGCTGAAGCACCGTCGACCGCGGGCGAACGAGCAGGCGGTCGAAGTCACCCGTCTTCACGAACTGCGGGCCGAAGACGTCGAAGCCGCGCGTCAGGGCGTCCGCGAACGCGAACGCAACACTGATCACGCCGTAGAACAGCGCGATCTCGTGGAACCGCCACCCCTCGATCTGACGGAAGCGCGCGAACAGTGCCCAGATGGCGATGAAATCGACGATCGTCGCCGCGAACGCACCGATCGACGTCGCAATGAACGCTCCGGGATACTGCATCTGCGAGCGCAGCGACACCGCGATGTAGCGGCCGTAGAGACGGAGCCCGTTCATGTCAGCCGCCCTGCGCCTGCAGTCGGGCCATCACGCGTCGCATCGAGATGCGTCCAGTCCAGACGAGCACCATCACCCAGATGGCCTGGCGCCCCAGCGCCAGCAGGGCGTCGGGGCCCGCGAAGTGACCGCTATAGATGCGAAGCGGCGTATCGAGCAGTCCGGCGAACGGCTGAAGCTCCAGGAACCGCTGAAAGCGGTCCGGGAGGAGCGGAAGCGGGATCAGGTTTCCCGAGAAGACGATGATGATCCCACCCATGATCATGTTCACGCCGCGCTCGGAGAGTGCGGCCACCGTCACGACCTCCATGAGCGTCGCGACGGCTGCGGCGAGCGCGACCACGAGTACGAGTGATGTGCCGAATAGTGCCGCGGCGGTCCAGCCGGCTGGCGCAGCGAGTCCCCACTCGGGCATACCCAACAACGGAAGCAACACGGCCGCCGTCAGTACCATCGGGATCGCCCGCAACAGCGGCGTGGCCGTGCGTCTCGCAACGGCCCGCGCGTACCAGTAGCCGTAGGTATCGACCGGGCGCAGCCGGTCGTACGCGACGTCGCCGCTTCGCACCACGCGCGCGAAGTCGGGATCGACCGACCACGGCAGAAGCGTCAGGAGCGCCTGCGCGAGCCAGATGTAATCGATCGCCTGTCGGAGCGTCATTGGCGCCGACGTCGCGCCGCGGAAGAACGCCGCGAACACCATGATCTTGACCGCGCCCCACCAGAGCTGTGTTCCGAAGCCGGCGAGCGCCGCCGCGCGGTACTGGAGGAGCAGGTAGAAGCGAGCCCGAAAGACCGCGTGATACGGGCGGACCGCGATGCTCATCTCAGGTGTCGATCGCGTGGAGCGCGTAGAATCGCGCGATGACCTCCTCGATCGGCGGCTCGTCGAGGTGCACGTCCTCGACGTCGAACCGGGACGTCACGTGCGCGATCAACCCGTGGGCCGACGTGACGCGCGGATCGAATGACAGCTCGACCAGGCGTCCTTCCCACCGTCGCACGGTCGCACCGGGAACCTCCACCGGGAGCGCGTCGCTCGTGAAGTGAACGAGCAGCCGCCGTTCGGCGAGTGCACCGCGCCGAAGCGTCGTCAAGCTGCCGTCCGCGAGGATCAACCCGTTCCCGATCACGATCACCCGGTCGGCGAGCGCCTCGACGTCGTGCATGTCGTGCGTGGTGAGGATGACGGTGACGCCGCGCTTGCGATTCAGCGTCTTCACGAAGTCGCGGACCGCGAGCTTCGCGACGGCGTCGAGGCCGATGGTCGGCTCATCGAGGAACAGGATGCGCGGCTCGTGCAACATGGCGCCCGCGATCTCGCACCGCATACGCTGCCCGAGCGACAGTTGGCGTACGGGGGTATCGAGCAGCCGCTCGATGTCGAGCATGGCCACCAGCTCCTCGAGGGTCGCCCGATATCGTTCGGACGGGACCCTGTAGATGTCGCGGAGGAGCTCGAAGCTTTCGATGACCGGGAGATCCCACCAGAGCTGCGTGCGCTGGCCGAACACGGCGCCGATGCGCGCAACGTGACGGATGCGGTCGCGCCACGGAACGAGCCCACTCACCTCGCAGTGGCCGGCGGTCGGCTCGAGGATGCCACAGAGAATCTTGAGGGTGGTGGACTTGCCCGCCCCGTTCGGGCCAATGAGGCCCAGCAGCTCGCCGTCGGCGAGTGAGAAGCTGATGCCTTTGAGCGCTTCGATGGTGCGCCGCTGGCGGCTGAACAGCCCGCTGACGGCGCCGAGGGCGCCGGATCGCCGCTCGGCCACGTGGAACGACTTCGCCAGGTTTTGGACGATGATGCTCGCTGCGGTCATATTGCCGTCGAGGCGGATCGGGAGTACAACGATACGTGCGGCGAACCCGGCGGGATTCCGGCAACACGAAGGAGGCAATCGATGCCAATGTACCTTACGCGGTTCAGTTACACGCCCGAGGCCTGGGCGCGGTTGATCAAGAACCCCGAGGACCGCCGAGCTGCGGCCACGAAGTACATCGAGTCGGTGGGCGGAAAGTTGCACGGGTTCTGGTACGCCTTCGGGGAGCACGACGGCTACAACCTCTGGGAAGCCCCGGACAACGTCTCGATGGCGGCGACGGCACTCGCCATCGGTGCCGGCGGGGCGGTGACGTCCATGCAGACGACCGTGCTCATGACCGTCGAAGAGACGCTCACCGCCCTGCAGAAGGCGTCGTCGATCGCCTATCGCCCGCCGGGGACGTAAGCGCAGCCGCGCATGACGGACATGTCGTTCTCGCGGGATGACCTCGCGTCCATCATTGCCAGGCTCCGTCCGGCGAACGCCGAGCTCGCGCGCCGTTACCCGGGCGAATCCGGTGACCGGCAACCCGTCCACACCGTGTACGGCGGCGCGCAGCTCTTCGCCGCCGACACCGTCCCGAAACTCGGCGCCATCGCCCGGCGTGCGTTCGAGGAGTATGCGCCGGACCCGCGTGCGCTCGCGGACGCCATTGGGTTTGCGCCGGAGAACGGTGACATGCGCCTCGTGGAGGCGGTCCACGCCCGTGTCGGCGACAAGCTCCGGCGCGAGCCCGTCGAGGATTTTCGCATCGACTACGAGGACGGCTACGGCGTGCGCCCGGACGCGGAGGAGGATGGACACGCCGCCAGCGGCGCGCGCGAGGTTGCCCGCGCGATGCGAGAAGGCACGCTCTCGCCATTCATCGGCCTCCGCGTCAAGCCGCTGACCGCGGAGCTTCACGCGCGCAGCTTTCGAACGCTCGACATCTTTCTCAC
>DASURJ010000293.1:0-7532 GCA_036280115.1 Gemmatimonadaceae bacterium | reverse complement strand
GGATACGCCCGTCGCGCGAGCTCGCGCAGGATGAAGGCGGTGTCGCCAGCGGCAACGCGGCGTGCGTTGAGCTCGTCGAGGAACGACGGGACAGGGCGACCCCACAGCAGCAACGTGCGGTACAGCTCCTCGCGCCGATTTGGATCGCGCTCGCTCGCCCACACGGACGTCAGTGAGTCACGCAGCGCGGTGTCGCCCGCCGCGAGTCGGCGCTCGGTCTCGTTACTCGGCGATGCGACCGCACCGCCGCCGGTGCGCAGTATCTCGGCCCGCCGAGCCGCCTGACGAGTGGCGAACGTCGCGGTGTCGTACAGTGTCCACTGGCGCGTTCGCTCGTACCGGACGGGCACCGCGAACGTGCGACCGTCGGGGTAGCGCAACACGGCATCGCCGGACAGTGACGTCGTGTCGGTGCGCGCGTGCGAGAATCGCAGGTCGGGGTCGTAGACGTAGTGGCCGCGAATCGTTCCGGCGACTGTGCGGTCGATGGCCACGAGGGTGTCGAGCGTCCGCTCGTGCTCGAGGTCGCGTTCCGTGTAGCGCACGACGGCGCTGTCGCGAACGATCCACAGCCGGCGGCCGGCAACGACCGTGTCCCCGACCAGGACGCTCGAGCGCACGCCGGCGAGGGTTTGCCGGTAGCCGTCCTCCGCCGCATCGAGCGCGAGCGTGTCCGTCCACCGCGAGCCCGCGACGAACCGCCGTGGGCGCACGCGCGGAACCAGGTCCCAGACGCGTGTTTCTGGTAGCGCGAGACGTCCGCCGGGGCGGAGCCGAAATCGAGCGAACCGCGCTGAGTCGCCCGGCACGATCATCGGGGGAAGTGGAATCACTGGCGCCCAGGCGTCGTACCTAACGACTCGGCCGTCGGGTCCCACCCGGAGCGCCGCCGAATCGCGGCTCGCCGGCGCACGGAACGCGACGCGGATCGTCCGCTCGCCCGTGCGCGCGTCGGGCGCGGCGAGCTCGAGATACAGGGCGGCAGTAGCGCGGGTGAAGGGAGCGAACTCCGATCGCTGTCGTGCGGAGATCCAGCGGTCCTGCGTCGCCTGCTCCAACACGTACCGCGCGGCGGGCGTCGAGGGCGCCGAAGACGGCTCCGGCCGCGCCGGGTCCGGGGCTCCACCCCGGCCGCAACCGATCATCGCGGAGAGCGCGACCGCCGCAATGGCCACGCGCCGAAGCTCGTCGCTCGTTTCGTGCATAGGACTGGCCGTTGTGTGGTAATCCCAATACGCGACGGAGCACCTCGCGCGTCAACCCCGCGCCCGCGTCACCGGCTGTCACAGGCCGTAAGCACCACCGTCTATGAGAGTATAACGACAGTCGGAGGGTGTAATGCGGGTATTCATCACGGGCGCCACCGGCGTGATCGGCCGCCGGGTGGTGCCGTTGCTGGTTCAGGCGGGGCACGAGGTTACCGCCATCGCTCGATCGGAAGCGAAACGAGCGGCGATCGCGAAATGCGGCGCCGCGGCAGTCGATGTCAGCCTCTTCGATACCGACGCCCTGCGGGGCGCGATCGCCGGGCATGAGACCGTCATCAACCTCGCGACGCACATGCCGGCATCCGCCACGCGGATGATGCTGCCGTGGGCGTGGCGCGAGAACGACCGGGTGCGCCGGGACGGCTCGGCGGCACTCGTCGACGCCGCCCGCGCCGTGGGCGTCGGGCGCTTCATTCAGGAATCGTTCGCGCCCGTGTACGAGGACGGTGGCGATCGTTGGATCGACGAGCAGTGGCCGCAGCGTCCGGTGCCTTACAACCGAACGGTGCTCGACGCCGAGCGCTCGGCAACGCGGTTCGGCGAATCCGGCGGAGTGGGCATCGTGCTGCGGTTCTCCGCCTTCTACGGCGCCGACTCGCGCGTGCTGCACGACATGATCGGCGTGATGCGAAAGGGGTGGGCGCCGCTGCCGGGCAAACTCGACGCGTTCATCTCATCGATCTCGCACGACGATGCGGCGTCGGCCGCCGTCGCTGCGCTGCACATCGCTGGCGGCACGTACAACGTGACGGACGATGAGCCTCTCACTCGTGGCGAGTGGATGGACACGCTCGCCGAGAGCCTTGGCCTCCCGCATCCGAAACCCCTGCCCGGATGGATGGTTCGATTGGGCGGGTCGTTGATGGAGCTCCTCGGCCGCTCCGAACGTATGTCGAACGCGAAGTTCCGCGCCGCCGCCGGTTGGGCGCCGCGGTGGCCGAGCGTGCGTGAGGGGTTCCGGGAAGTAGCGGCGACCGTGCGAGATGGGGTGCACGCGTCTAGCTTCGAGCCATGCGAATCGTCATCCCCGGCGGGACGGGACAGGTTGGAACGCTCCTCGCACGAGCGTTCGTGGCCGACGGGCATGACGTCGTCGTCCTGAGCCGGCGACCGGCGGCCGCGCCGTGGCGAGTCGTCGCCTGGGATGCCCACACGGTGGGGCCGTGGGCGTCGGAGCTGGACGGGGCGGACGTCGTGATCAACCTCGCCGGGCGCAGCGTGAATTGCCGCTATACGCCCGAGAATCGTGAGGCGATCCTCTCGTCGCGCGTCGAATCGACGAAGGCGGTCGGCGAGGCGATCGCTCGTTCTGCGCAACCGCCTCGGATATGGCTCCAGGCCAGCACCGCGACCATCTACGCGCACCGCTACGACGCGCCTAACGATGAAGTGACAGGGGTCATTGGCGGGAACGAGCCGGACGCGCCGGCGAGCTGGCGCTTCAGCATCGAGGTCGCCACCGCGTGGGAGCGTGCCGCGATCGAGTCGGTGCGGGACGGCCGAACGCGACTCGTGCTTCTCCGCACCGCGCTCGTAATGAACCCGGACCCCGGCAGCATCTTCGCGACGCTGCTGCGCCTCGTAAGGTTCGGGCTCGGTGGCCCGGTCGCCGCGGGACGACAGTACGTGTCGTGGATCCACGAGCGAGACTTCGTGCGCGCGCTCTACTGGCTCATCGACCACGAGGAGATCGCGGGCGCGGTGAACGTCGCTGCGCCAAACCCACTTCCCTACCGCGAGTTCATGCGCGAGCTGCGGCGGGCGGCCGCGGTTCCGGTTGGGTTGCCTGCGACACGATGGATGCTCGCGCTCGGAACGTGGGCCCTGCGCACCGAGTCGGAGCTCGTGCTGAAGAGCCGGCGTGTGATCCCCCGACGGCTGCTCGAGTCGGGATTCACGTTCGAGTATCCCGACTGGCCGGCTGCGGCGCGAGATCTGTGCATTGGTACTCGGCGATTCACCCCATCTTTACCTGCACGTGGGCCGGAAAGAACCGCACCACGTCGCGGGTGACGAGTGGCAATCCGTCGAGCGTCACCTCGCGCAGCCGGGGAGCCCTGGCGAGCGCCGCGACCCCCACATTCGTGACGTCCGTACACGACCACAGCTCCACCGACTCGAGCGCGGGCAACGCACCGACCACCGTTAGGCTCCGATCGGTGATCGGGGCGTCGCCGGCGTAGTATCGTCGCAAGTGCCGCAGCCCGGCAATGTGCGCCGTTCCCGCGTCGCCCATGTCAGCCGTGTACATACAGGTGAGCGCCTCGAGGCGCTCGCACCTGCCGACGTGACTGAACCCGTCATCGCCCAGACCGATCGCCGTGAGCTCACGCAACGCGGGGAAGCTGGGCAGCACGGCGAGGCCGGCATCATCCACGTGACGCAGGTTGACGCCGAGTACTCGAACCGAAGACATGGCCGAAAGCGCAGCCAACCCTCTCCCGGTGAGACCCTGGTTCTCACGCCCCCAGATACGTTCGATCGTCGTGGAGCGGGAGAGGGCCACCCAGCCGTCGTCGGTCGCGCTGGTGTCCTGACACATCAGCGTGCGCAGGTGTGGCATCGCGGCGATCACGGCCATGGCGCCATCCGACGGGTCGCACCAGAACGACTCGAGCCCCTGCATCATCGCGAGCGGCTCGAGCGCCGCGCGCGAAACCGGCGGCACCGACCGGTCGACGCTGAACAACCGGAACGAGTGGACGCCGCTGAGCCCTGTCATTGCCTCGAGGCCGCCCTCGAGGAATGCGACCGGGTGGAGCGACACGTGACTGGGCTCGCCGTCGGTCGCGCGAGCTCGCTGTACGACGAAGTCGGGAAGCGGGTTCGCAAAGACCGGAAAGTCGCGCAGGATCCCGAGCCCGGTGCGCGTCACGCGTGTACCCGCATCGAGATGGCAGAGCCGCACTTTGCCCGCGAGCGCACGCAACGCGTCGTCCCCGGTCGGCGTGCCCATGAGGTTCACCGACTCGAGGCGCGTGCACCCCGCGAGGTGCGCGACCCCAACGTCGGAGATGCGGTGCGCCCACACGAGCGAGACGCTTCGCAGCTGCGGCAGCGCCCCGAGCACCGCGAGCGCCGCGTCGTCCACCTGCGTCCCCCAACCGCCCAGCTCGAGGCTTTCGAGTGGCAGGCGCGCGAGGTGGCGAAGCCCGGCGGCGGTGACACGCCTGGCGAAGCTGAGGTCCACGCTCGTCACGTGATCGAGCCGCGCGAGCCGCTCGAGCCCGGAGTCGCTCACGTGCCCCGCGCCCTGCAGGCTCGTTAGGCGCATCTCCCGCATCACCGCGAACACGGCATCCCACTCGTGTTCCGACATCGGGCCACGGACCTCGATCGTGCGGGCGTGCTCGTCCACCCGATAGAACGGCGTGCTCGTCGCACCGCCGGGCCCGAGCGCAATCGCTCGGCGCGACTCGGCCGATGCGACGGTCGCCACGGCTGCGACGAGCTCCTCCCAGCCATCGACGCCCGCCTGCTTCGCCACCAGGTGACGAGCGTCGGCGAGTGCGAGATCGCTCGAACGCGAGGGGGACGCGTACCACGTCGGAAGGCGTCGCCGCATGCGCTCGGGGTCGAAGTCCCAGACGAATGACGTGTTGTGCGTCGCGTTCAGCTCGCGAATCGCCATCGCATCGCCCGCCACGTACGCTCGTACCACCTCTTCGGCCAACCGCGCGTACCTCGCCAGCCCCTGAGGGTTGATCGCGTCGACGTGGCGCACGAGCTTCGCCCAGCTGTCGAAGCCGTACTCGCGGGCGACGACGTGCTGCGCGTCGGCAAGCGTGAGCTCGTGCGCGGCGGTCGGGTCGCACCAGCGCGGGTTCACCAGACGAACCCGCTGGATGGCAGTGTCGGTCGCCGCCTGGAACGCGCGAAGGAGCTCCCTGGCTTGCTTTCGGAGTTGCTCCAGGGATGGGCGCGCGGGCAACCGCGAGGCCGAGTCGGTCATGGGACGATCTCCTCTCGATGACACCCGTGTCCGCCGAGCGGGCTGAAAGAAGATCGCGAGTTGTGACTACAGGTCGGTCGGATGGGCTCGGCCCTTTCCGCGGACGGGATGCCTCCCGGAGGCGCTCGATACTAAGTCTGCGCGGAATCGGTCACAAGGCTGCGGCGCCGTGGAGTGAGCGGCGGCGACGATGCCTCATGCTCGCGGCGCGGGTGCTGACGGCGACCGTCAGGCTCAGGTCCCTGTCAGCTCCGCGTCGCCGACGACGCTCGGATCGGCTTCCGGAGCCGCGGCACCGTCCCCAACCTTGCGATGCCCGGAGATCTGGGGCTCCGGCCGACTCAGCGTCTGCTCGATAGCGTCCATGACGGTGCCGATTCGCTCCTGCACCTTCTTCGTCGACGACGCCCAGTACCCACGCGCGGCCGCGAGGACGCCGCCTATTCCGGCGATCAATCCCCCGACGCCGAGTGCGGGCGCTTCAGGGTACAGGGCGGAGGCACTGAAGAGAACTGCGAGAAACATCACCACTCCGGACGCCGCCGCGACCGTAGTGAGGGTGCCGCGACGATCGAGGGCGACGGACACGGTCGTACCATTCTCCTCGGGGCGCGCCGTGATGCGGAGCGACTCCATGTCGCCCCCGTCATGCCACGTCATGCCGAGCGAGCTGGCGTGTCCGACGTCCTGCTGGCCCGCCAGGGTCGCGTTGATACGAACCGCAGACAGAAGCCGAGCGGCCGTGTCCTCGTCGAGCTGGATGGGGAATCGAGCCTTGTGGTGGTGTCGCAGCGGTCCACCAGCCAGCCGTTGGAGTGGGGACGCAGTGGAGCTCGTCGCCACGAGTCGCGCCGCACGCTCGACGAGGGCGGGGTCGAACCCGACTTGGGCCGCGGCCGCCTTCATCTCACTCAGCGTCAATCCGGCTGAGGCGGCTGGCGCTTCCGGGCGGTTCGCCAGTTCCGCTGCCTTGCGCAGAATGACGGCGAACTCTTCGTCACTGTAGACGCGTTGATCATCCATCTTACGGACCTCGCTCTCGGACGACGCCGGCAGGGTTGGAACGCCACCCAACGCCAAAGGTCAGCCCTAACCTAACCGGCCGCCGGCTGAGGCGCGCCACATGAGGCCGGCCTCGAGGGACTGCCCCACTACACCTCGTGGGCGAGGTCGTCCGGGATGGCCGAGTCCCGAAGGCTCTCGACGAGGCGGCGGCGCGCCTCGGGCGTGGCGTTCGAGGAGTCACTCATGCTTGGAGTGGCCGGCGTGCTTCTGCTTCTCGGAAATCCCGAATGTCATGAGCCGCAGCGCCCACGCGATCGAGTGCTGTCGCCCAGGTTTCGCTCGGCCCCGCACAGCGCGAGCGCCGCCGGATACAGCGTCCAGCGGCGCGGGTCTGCCTCACCCCAACGAAGCAATCCGCGCCAACTCGCCAACTGTTCCTCGTACGATGCCCCCGCGACAGGGAGATGGGCGAAGAAGTCGCGGTACTCCGCTACCGTTAGGTCTCCTTGGATTGCTTTTGGCAAGTTGGCCGGACGTCGGTAACGCGGCGAGTACATCCATGAGCCGTCGCTGATATCGAACGTCGGCATCCCTTGGATCCACTGGCTTTCTGGGCGAAGGTCCGTGTAAACGGCATCGAACCACCCCGTGTCCGGAACGCTACTACCAACCCTTCGGGCGAGTAGGAAGAGTTCGTCCACGCCCGGCCGCACGGCCGGCTGAGGGGTGACGCGTTGGCATTGTTGGCCCGACCGCCACCACACCAGCGCGACGCGCTGGTACCGCCGCGGTTGGAGCGGCCCGAGGTCGCCCTCTGCTCTGAGGAGCTCGAAGACTTGGGCATAGACCGCCGCCGTATCCCAAGTCAGACGCGCGCGATGCCCGACCTGACCATCGGTTACCCCGGGACGATTGCCATCTCGCAGCGAATCCGGCGTGGCGCGAAGCGTCAGTTCGACAATGCCACGCGGCCGAATACCACGTTGTTGAACCAGGCTGCAGACCGTCTCCGAATCGGGCGCGGCAATCACCCATGTAAGAGCTAGCACAAGTACGCCGGCCATCGCTCCTCCAGTCACGTCGACCATTAGCAGCGAAACGCCTCGAGTTGACCTGCAAGGGCACCTCACACGATGCGGCGGCGCAGCCGCCGCCACCATGGCGCCCTCGACGGCTCCAACGGACGTTGGCCGTAAGGCTCAGCGAGCCATGAACGTACGTACGGCGGGCTCGCGGGCGAGGCTGGCCTTGATCAGTTTCTCGATCCGCTCTGCGTTCTCGATGGTGCACGCAGGGCCCCCGCGCCC
>DASURJ010000292.1:0-6186 GCA_036280115.1 Gemmatimonadaceae bacterium | reverse complement strand
CCCCAGCCGCCCTCGTGAATCGAGATGACCCTCCCAACGCGCGCATTCATCTCTCGCGCCAGCGCCTCGGCCTTCTCCCGCGCAGCCTGGATCGCGCGTGCGCGCGCGTCATCGCGATGCTTGCGCAGGTCGGAGGTGAGGAATTGCACGTTGAGGATGTGGTTCGCCCCGGACTCGAGCGCGCCACTCAGGGCGCGTTCGAACCGCGTGACATCGTTGAGGGTGACCGCGATGGTCTTTCGAACCGTGTAGTGACGCAGGATGGTGACCGTGTCGTTGCGCGTGACGTACTCCGGATGAACCTGGATGTAGTCCGTCTGAATGTCCTTCGGTGCGACGCCGAGGGTTCGCATCGATTGAACGACGGCCTGGACGCGCCGATCGTTCTCGGCTTTGGCGGCGGCGAGCGATCGGTTCAGCGTCTCGACGCCGACGACGAGGTTCACGAGCGACGGCGTTACCCGAACCTCGGCCGATCCCGATACGGAAATCGACCGGGTGGGCGTGGGCACCTGCGCCCACAAGGTAGAAGCGACGAACAGGGTGGACGTTAGGCTGACGACGCAGGTACGCATACGAATACCCTCGCGCGGATGAAAGAAGCGTGGTCGTGCACTGGACGCTCGCTCTCCTACCCGCGCGCGGGCCCGCTGGGTCCTCCCGTCCTATGCGAGCACGCGCAGCGTCACCGTGTCGGTGCGCAGTGGCGCGCCATCGGTGAGGAGGAGTCCCTCGACGTGATACAGCGCCGTGGCCGCCCCCGCCCGAGCGTCGGGGTCGAGATGCCACTCCGCGTGAAGCTCGAGCACCCGGCCGGGGCCCAGCGTCTCCAAGCGGAGAATGCCCGGAATGGTCTCGTGCTCGAGTCGGCGCCAGACCGGCTCGCCGCCCGGGCGCCTAACGATCACGTCGAAGGCGATCGTCCGGCCGCGCAGGTGGAGGTCGATGGGACGCTCACCGGCGTTCCGCACGCGAAGCGTGATCGGGACCGTCGAGCCGACGCGGGCTTCGGCCGGGACGTCGAGCTCGAGGCGGAGCGAGTCGGAGGTCGGGGCGGGCACCGTGCGAAAGAGAGCGACGCCGGGCGGCCACGTGGCCGCCCGGCGTCACAGAAGAGAGCGAGAGGACGCTATTTGACTGTGAGCGTCCCGCTCAGTTCCTGGTCGATCTGCGCGAACGGGCTGAAGACGAACGTCTTGTTGTCGGACGAGCCACCCCAGAGGATTCCGAGGAGTGGGACGCTGGTGCTCCCGGCGCCGAAGACGGCCGAGCCGCTATCACCGGAGCCTACGACGGTCGCGCCGTTGGCGTTGCTGACGAAGGTCTGGCAGAGCAGGTAGACCGTCGAACCGGAGACGCTCGTGTTCACGCAGGTCCTGTCGACCTTACCCTGGGTCCAGCCGGTGGTGCGACCAACCTTGTTCACTTGATCGCCGACGCCAACGGTCCCAACACCGCTGATCGAGAACGATCCGGTGATCGTGAGGCTACCGTTGTTCGGGCCCGAGGTCCTGGCGATCGCGCCAAGCGTGGACGTCGCGCCAGCGGAGTAGGCGGCGCGGGCGGCGTCACTGTAGCGACACTTCTTGTTCCTCGGACAGCCCGGCAAGGCACCCCTCAAGTACGGCGGATCGTCCACCTCGGTCGCGATCACAGTCGGATCGGTGCTGCTCGTCGGCTGGTAGTACGCGGTCGACTCGACGCCGCCCTGCGTGGCCGTGCAATGCGAGTTGGTGATGAACGAGCGCTGGGTGCCGACTGTGGCATTGAAGCCGAGCGTGCAGAGGTAGCGGGTGAAGTGGATCTGGATTCCGCCGAGCTTGGGGTCGACCTTGTCGCGCAGCGAGGCCGCCATCACGATGGGCTTCGTCACCTCGATCGCGTAATCCGCCTCATCGACGCCGATGCGGGCGAGCGCGTGTCGCACGCCATTCATGGCCGCGGCGTTCTCCACGCCGAACACGACCTTCCCGGCGACTTCGTCGTTGTCGGCGAACACCGTCCCGGGGAGCGACATGACTTCGGGTGACGTGCGCTGGAAAATCGCCTCGAGGCGGGCCTGGGCGACCGGCGACCGTGCGGCCTGTGGTGTCTGTGGGATGACAGGGGCCGTGGGCGGTGTAGCGTCCTGACAGGCGGCGAGTACGACGACGGTGAGGAGGGCGAAGCGGGTGGCAGCCAACTTCCGAGAGCCGTGCATGGCGACCTCGACCTGCTGGAGTGCGAACGGCGCAACTCGCGCGCGGCCATGCGGCGACCGACGGCGGTCCGTTCAGGGTTCGGAGGGCTAGAACATTCGTTTACGCCGCCGCGGCGTCAAGGCCCAGTCCGACCGGTCGTTCTACCGGAGACCGGCCTTTCACGTGATGCGCCATCTGCTCGTCGATCGCGCACGCGCTGCGAAGGAGCAGCGTGGCGGCACTCGAATGACCCCCGAACGATGGCGGGAGATTCGCGCGTCCTTCGATGACATCGTCGAGTTCGCCCCTCTGGAGCGCCATCGATCACCGCTCGACCTTGGTGGGTGACGCGGCTCACACGGTTCACTCCCGCACTACGCAATGCATTCACGCATTCTGTGACCCGTCCCCCTCACGCGCGTCGGCACCTGTGAAGTCACGCAAAAACTGATCGGCGCGATCGCGGCTCCCCGGGGACGCGACAAAGGCAAACCCGTCGAAAGACGGGGACGCAAAGCCTACGAGACTACCGCCGCTCCGCGCCGCAGCGAGGCGGCCAGGTCGGTCGGGTTGCCGAAGTATCTCGGAGGCCCGATGTATCCCACCGAATTTCCGGCACACGCGGTGCTGGTCACACGCCGCGCCGTCATCGTGGCGCGCAAGGGAGTACGCAAGGTTGTTGGCGTCCTCTCGATTCTCTCCCTGGCGTCGTGTACCGACGCGCCGCCCCCGGCTGGCCCGACTGAACCCGGCAACTCGAACCGCAACGATCCTGGGTACGCGCGCCCAGGCGTCGCAGTGCGCGACATGATCCTGCGCCGCTACATCGTCCAGTTCAGTCCCGGGGTTGCCGACACGCCTAACGAGGCGCGCCTCCTGGTGGGTGCGCACCGCGGCGCGCTGCGCTTTACGTACACTGCTGCGCTTCAGGGATTCGCCGCCGACTTGCCCGAAGCGGCAGTCGAGGCGCTTCGACGTCACCCGAGTGTCGCCGCCGTCGAGCCTGACCGGCCGGTGGAGCTTGCCGACCTGCAGAGCAACGCGCCGTGGGGACTCGACCGGATCGACCAGCCCGCCCTCCCGCTGAGTGGTACCTACGCCTACGCATCAACTGGCGCCGGTGTCCACGCCTATATCATCGACACCGGCATTCTGCCGACACACACCGAGTTCGGCGGGCGCGTGGCTGCCGGGTATTCAGCCATCGGCGACGCTCTGGGGAGCGGAGACTGCCACGGGCACGGCACACACGTGGCAGGTGTCGTCGGCGGAAAGACGTACGGTGTGGCGAAAGGGGTGACGCTGCACCCGGTGCGAGTCTTCGACTGCACGGGCGGCGGAAGCTACAGTGGCATCCTCGCCGGCATCGACTGGGTGACCGCGAACCGCGTCCGTCCCGCGGTGGCGAACATGAGCCTCTCGGGCATCCACCTCGACTTCATCGATGAGGCAGTCCAGCGTTCCATCGACGCGGGAGTGACCTACGTCGTGGCCGCCGGCAACAACGCGACGGACGCGTGCCTGTACTCGCCGGCGAGCGCGCCGCAGGCACTGACCGTCGCCGCGTCCGACCAGCGAGACCGGCAGGCGTCGTTCTCGAACCTCGGGTCGTGTGTGGATCTGTTCGCGCCCGGCGTGAACGTGGCCTCAGCGTGGATCGGGAGCGACGGGGCCAGCAAGACAATGAGCGGCACGTCTATGGCGTCGCCGCATGTAGCCGGCGCGGCGGCCCTTTACCTGAGCACTCACCCGTCCGCGGCGGCAGCGGAGGTCACCGGCGCCATCCTCGGTGGCGCAACGCGCGACGTCATCGCCGGCACAGGCGCGGCCAACCTGCTGCTCTCGACGATTGCCCTGGCCGGATCTCCGCCACCTGACGATGGTGAGACGGCAGCGCCCGTAGCCTCGTTCACGGCGAAGTGCTCGCGCGGTGTGTGCTCGTTCGACGGAAGCAAGTCCAGCGGCGTGCCCGAAGTGGTGAACTATGCGTGGAACTTCGGCGACGGCTCGCCGGCCGAGGTCAGCGATGCAGCGAACGCGACTCACCGGTACGTTGCGCGCGGCACGTACACCGTCACGCTTACCGTGACGACCGGCGCCGGCCAACAGGCGCAAGCGCAGCGCGCCGTGACCGTCCGGCAGGGTAGCCCCTGACGGACGGCACCGGCGCGCCAAGCCGCTCCCGGGATCTCCGGAGCCGACTCGCGTCTTAGAAGTCGAAGTTCCCGGAAACGCCGATCGAGAGGACCGGCCCGCCGGACGGGCTCGGCGTGGATAACTGGACATTCGTCCACGAACCATCGATGAGCGTCGCGACTTGCCCGCTCGGACAGTTCAGGGTGGTGGGGGGGAACGTCAGGAAGAGTGTACCCTCGACGTTTCCGCCGGCCGTCGCCGGGAACTGTCCGCTCGTTTCCACGTGGGTCTGCGTCGTCCTCTTTTTCCGGTCACTCGGCACGTTGTCGCCACCGTTGACGCATGCTTCTACCGCGACGGCAGTGGCAGTGGCGGTAACCGTGACGGTGGTGCCGGCGCCCATGCCCGCGAGTCTGAAGTCGATCTGGACCGTGGGGACCGGGTTGAAGAAGCCGTCCGCTGAGAGGAAGTGCGCGCCGCTGCTGACGCCGCCCTTCCCGAACTGGGGTGACGGCACGTTGACGCCGACCGGGGTGGTCGGCTGGTCGCTGCAGGCGGAAGCGATTGCTGCCGCGGAGAGACACAGAAGTGTGATGATGGGGCGCGAGATGACGCGTGTCATGAACGGGTCCTCGGATTTGGGGGTCACACCTGCCATGCCTCGCCCACACTCGAGTAGCGAGGTCGTGAGGCGTGCCGAGCTGGTTCCGATCGCGCCGCGTACGGTTGCGCGTCGTTCTCCGTCGTTGGCGCCATTGGAGCCAGCGTCTATCCCGGAGCGCAGTGACGCCTCCGCCCGGTCGACCTAACCTGGCGGGGTTGAAGCAGCCTGCATCCAGCATGGCTCCGTGAGACCATCCATTGGTTCACGGGTTGCCCTCCGGTGGGGCAAATAGCAGAGCCAAGGTGACATAGATCACGTACATACCGTGATATCCATCACCATTGTACGCCTTTTCCTATGCTACGAGCATCCGGTTAGGGTCGGGTTAGAAATTACCAACGAAAGATCGGTAATTTTGACCTAACCGAGAGATAGGGCGGACACGACGACGATGATCGGGAGCCAAGCCGCGCCAAGCGGTCCGTCACGTCGTCCGCGAGCCTGTTCGTAACGAGTCGCTCGGGGGACGGCATGTAGCAGCGGTCGTCGGGAAGCGACGCGGGCACTCTCGTCAACGGCTCAAACCCCGGGCGGGCGACGCATGTCCCAGTATGGAACCCGCCACCCTCGCCCATGCGCGACCTCCGGTACGCCGTTCGCAACCTCCGCACGACGCCCTTCGTCAACGCGGTTGCCATTCTCTCGCTCGCGCTGGGCATCGGCGCGAATGCGGCCATCTACTCGCTCTTCGAGCAGATCCTGCTGCGGCCGCTTCCCGTACCCGCTCCGCACGAGCTGGTCACCCTGAATCTCCCCGGGCCCATCCAGGGCAACGACTCCTGCAACCAGTCGGGGTGTGGAAACGGGATCATCTGGAGCTACCCCATGCTCCGCGACCTCGAGCGTTCCCAGACCGTACTGGCGGGGATCGCGGGCTATCGGACCTTCGGCGCCAGCATCGCCCTCGGCGACGAGCCCACCGTCGGCGACGGCGCCTGGGTCACGGGCGGCTACTTCCCAACGCTCCGCCTTCGTCCCGCGCTCGGCCGGCTGCTTGGGCCCGCTGACAACGAGCCGGGCGCGGACAACATGGTGGCGGTGATCGCGCACCGTTTCTGGATGGACCGGTTCGGCGGGAGGCCGGACGCCATCGGGCAGCAACTCGAGGTCAACGGACGCGGCTTCACGATCGTGGGTGTCGCGCCCGACGGGTTCGACGGTATCACGTTAGGCTCCCATCCGGTCGTGTACGTCCCCATGCAGTCG
>DASURJ010000291.1:0-2585 GCA_036280115.1 Gemmatimonadaceae bacterium | reverse complement strand
CCGATGATCATGTGATCGGGGCCGCTGGCGACCGCGCCGTCTCCCGCGATGTTCCGGTAGTGGACGCCCGTGCCGCCGGACTCGGAGACTCGCGTGTAATCGATCACAAGCGCGGACGCCGGAATCTCGTGCCACGCCTCGAGCGGATCGTTGGGCCGCCAGACGACGGACAGCTCGCGGAAGCGCGTGCGGTAGTAGCCCTCCGAGTGCGAACCGGGGAAGTCCGCGAAGCCGCGCTGAATGATCTCGCCCGCCATCGCGTCGAAGGCGGCGTTCGTGATCGTCCGCTCGGCGCTGGTGTGGCCACTCAGGATGACGATGCCCGTGTTCGGGTCGGTCGAGCCCGCGGGGTTCGTGGTGGCATCGACGTAGGGCTGTGTGAACGTGCCGACGTAGGGTGTCATCGGCTCGATCAGCCACTCGTCGTCGGCGGCGTTGTAGCCGTACCCGCCGAGCACGCCCTCGGGCGCCAAGGTCCGCGAGCCGCCCGCCTCGAATACCCGCGCCTTCCGCTCGGTCTCCCGCGTGTCGCGGATCTCCCACATGTACGCCGCGTAGGAGTCATCGAGCCGCGGCTCGCCCGCTGGCCCGTCGGCGATCACGACGTAGCCGACCGCCAGGCTCACGTAGCGACGCAGCCGGCAGCGCCGGCCGTACACCTCGACGAGCCGCTCCGTCATCCAGCCGGAATCCTGATCGCCGGCGATCGTCGCCGGGTCGATCACGCCCACCGTCACCGTGCCGATCGTCGCCGCACCCTTCGCGACGTCGATCTGCTGCGCGCCGTAGTGATGCGGCTCGATCAGGTACGGCGACGCATGGGCGGGGTCGGTCGACGCCTCCCATGCGATCGTCGTCCGATCGTCCTCGTACAGCTCGAGGAGCAGCGAGCACTCGGCGGGCATCAGTCAGCGTCTCAGTTCTGGTCCGCGACGCCGTCGATGTTGCGGTAGATCGTCGCCGTGCCGCCGGTCACGCGCCCCGCGGTCCCCGGCACACCCGAGAGCCCTTCGAGCCTCGAACCTGTGCCCCCCGTGAGATTCACCCACCGGCTCATGAGGCGCGGCTCGCGGTCATCGGTGAAGACGAAGTCCTCGACTACGATCTGCCGCGCCGAGCTGATCGCGTCCTGGCCCGCGCCACTCGCGCTCGGATTGTGGATCCGGCCACGGGTGAACGTCGTCCCGTCCTGCGCCGCGACGTCGACGAGGATCGCCATGATCTGGCACTCGTAGATCTCGGTGTCCTCGAAGGTGTGCGCGCCCTTCCCGACGGCGATCGCGGTGCCGGTCACCTGCTTGTGCGACCGCACGCGGCGGAAGGTCCAGCCCAGCCCATTGCACGCGATCGAGGGGCCGGTCGAGCCGGAGCCCGCGCCGATCGCGAGGAAGTCCTCGACCGTGCCGTTCTCCGTGTCGTGCGTCGGCTCCGTCTCCGAGGGCGAGATGCGCATGCCGGAGCCGAACGAGCCGATCGTCGTGATCCGCCGGTACACGTCGCCCACCGCGCCCAGGCAGTCGACGCCGTGATTTCCCGAATCGCGGAGGAGGAGATCACTGAACTCGTTCTCCTCGTGGGGCAGGCCCGACATGTGGTAACTCTCGATCAGGTTGACCACGGAGTCGCGCGCGTAGGTCTTCCGCACGAAGTTCCGGAGCCCGCCGTTCACCTCGATCGCGTTGCCGCTCGTCGTGCCGAGCACGAGGCAGCCCACGACCCCGCAGCGCTCAGACTGCTGCGAGAAGATCACGCCCCAGCCGAACTCGGCGAGGATCCGGCAGTGCTCGAGCGTGCAGTCCTCTCCCGCAACGGGCTGCCATCCGAAGGTGCCGGCGGTGAGCGTTGGGGCAGAGAGCGTCATGTGCCGGATGCGGACGTTCTTCCGGCGCGAGAGCGAGAAAAGCGCATTGCCGCTCGTGAGCCCCGTCGCGCGGACGGTCGTGACCCCGATCCCCGCGCCGTCGATCGTGAAGTTCGACGGGATGATGTCGGCCGTGCCCGTTGCAGCAGGGAAGTTCCACTGGCCCGCCGGGAGATGGACCGCCATGACGCCCGCGACCATCGCAGCGGCACACGCTGCCCGGAGTGCGGTACTGGCATCGGCCGCACCCGAGACCCCGCCGTGCCGCGTGATCGGCTCACCCCGTGTCGATGGCGTCGGCGTCACATCGAGGTAGAGCGGCACGCGGAAGTCCTTCACGTCGAAGATCACGCCACCAGCGGTGACCACTCTCGCCATGGGGATCTTGTCGACCGAGAACCACGTTCCGCTGGATGCGGTGACGACGCCGTAGTCGGTGCGCTCGATGAAGCGGATCGCGTTGTCAGCCAAGGAGAGGGTTCCCCCTCCCACGCGGTCAAAGCCCAGGTGATCGCTCCGGGGGGCGACGCCGCCCTTGAACGCGAACGTGAGTCCGGAGAACCGGGACTCGTCCGCTGCCCACTCGTTCGCGGGGTAGATGGCGGGACTGGTCATAGTGTGACGTCCTCGAAGTAGAGCCGAGTGTATGGCTCCGCGTGACGGAGCGTGATCGTCAGATCGAAGGCTTGCGGGAACTGCGGAGAGCGGGTCGGCCGGATGGGCT
>DASURJ010000290.1:0-4064 GCA_036280115.1 Gemmatimonadaceae bacterium | reverse complement strand
CGAACCGCGAGCGCCGATGCTACCCCCGTTAGGCGATCGATGCGCCGCGCCTCGACGCCCTCTCCGCGCACCGCCCAGAGCTGGTCGGAGAGATGCTGCTTGAGGAGCGGGACCTCCGTCTGCACGGCGAGCACTATCTCGCGGAGCCGAGTCGCGGGCCCGCGGTTCGGCGCCACGCCGGTCAGAATCCAGGCTGGCCGCTTCTGGTACATGAGACCCCGCGTGCCATCAATGGGATCGACGAGTACTCGCCACCGGCAATCCTCATCGCGCGTGCCTTCGGGCAACGGTAATCCGTCAGGCGGCAGCCCTTCCGCGATCAGGCACAGCGGCTCGGCGCGCGCCACCTCGGTGAGATGGTCCACGAGCACGGCCTCGCTCACGCGGTCGATGCCGTAGATCGTGTCGCCTTCCTCGTCGTGCGCGACGCCGGCGAGGACGTCGCGATGCTGCGTCGAAAACGCATCGAGGAGCGACCCCCGAATGCGGTCGTGCAGCGCGAGGATCGCGCTCAGGAGACGACGCGCGTCGCTCACGCTGGGGCCTCCTGCCGGTAGTGCGTGCTCGCCTGCGACCTGAGCTCGTTCGCCTTGCTGTCGGGGTCCGTGTCGTTCAGGAAGTTGCCGCCGCCGATCTCCGGACCGGCGAGATACTTGAGAAGCCCGGGACGCCTGAGCGGCGGGTGGATCTCGATGTGAAAATGGAAGCCGTGGTGCGGCAGCCCGTCGAGCGGTGCCTGATGAAACGCCATGACGTACGGGAACGGGCGACGCCAGAGGTTGTCCATGCGCACGAGCGCGTCGTTCAGGCTGTCGGCGAGATTGTCTATCTCGTCTGCCGACAGCTCGGCGATGTTCGCGCGCGTGGCGCGCGGCGCCACGAACGTCTCGTACGGGTAGCGTGCGAAGTGCGGCACGAACGCGAGCGCGTGCGGCCCCGAGTTGAGCAGCCGCCCACCGTGCTCATCCTCCGCCGCGATGATGTCCTGGAACAGTACGCGCCCGTGCTCGTTCAGGTAGATCTCCGACGCCTCGGCCTCGAGCTCGATGGTGCGAAACACGAAGTTCGTCGCGTAGATCTGACAGTGCGGGTGCGGGTTGCTGACGCCAACGACCTCGCCTCGGTTCTCGAACATGAGGACGTGTCGCACGCTGGCGTGAGAGGCGAGCGTGCGGAACTCCTCCTGTAACGCCTCGAGCAGCCTAACGACTTCGCCGTGCGTGAGCTCCGCGAGCGAGAGGTCGTGGCGCGGGGAGTAGCAAACCACGCGCGAGAGGCCGTCCGCTCGGCGGACCTGGTACGGCGGCCGTGCCTGTGGGGACGGTTCCGGCGCCAACGGGCCAACACAGGGGTGGTCGTTGTCGAACGCGAAGACGCCGGTGTAGTCGGGGTTGCGATGGCCTGAGACGCGGCTGTTGCCCGGACAGAGGTAGCAGTCGGCAACGTACCGATCGGGCGGAACCTGCGCGTCTCCCACAGTCTCGCCCTGCCACGGCCGCCGGTCCCGATGCGACGAGATGACCACCCATTCCCGCCGCAGCGGGTGCCAGCGTTCCTCCCAGACCATTCCTCTCCGAACTGGTTGCGGGGTGAGCCGTTGCGAGCCGGACAAATATGTGCGGCCGCCGGTGCCGCAGTCAGCAGACTCCTCCTCCACGCCGCGTCGGCTGCTAGCATTGGGCCGGCTGAGCCTGCATCATCATATCCCCGAGATGCCGATGCCGGCTCGAGGCAGCCTGCTCCGTCCCGCCGCCATACCCAGAGGCCCCATGCGAAAGTCCTTCCTGCTTGCCGCTTTCGTCGTCGTCGCGTGCTCGAAAGAAGAGGCACCGGCGGTCGATTCGATCGCCACAGCCACACCGCCCGCCCCGGCTGCTCTTACCGCCGCCGACGTGGCCGGCTCCTGGACCGGCACGATCAAGGAGGAGGGCACCGATTCCGTCACCAGCTTCACGACAACCCGAACGAGCGACTCGACGGGGGTGTTCGTCCCGGCGGGTTCGCCGGACTCGATCCCGTACGCGGTACGCCTGGACGCCGACAGTATGATCGTGACGTCAGTAGCGTACGCCGACCCGTCGGCGCCGAAGGGGTCCCCGGAGGTGATGTTCCGCTCGGTCGGCCGGCTGAAGGACGGAAAACTCGTCGGAACCGGAACGGTCGTCCTCGCGTCGAAGCCCGACTCGGTCGTGAGCCGGTCCACGTGGGAAGCGACGAGAGTGCCCTGAGCTGGATTCAGGATCTCACGCAAACGGCTCGGCGAATCGCCGAGCCGTTCGCGCATTACGGTGTCGAGCGCTACGGCAGCGGCTTCAGGTTCCGGAGCTTTCACCGGAAACCTCGGTGGGAGGGATACCGTCCTTTCGCCAAACCAGCCGGAGCGGACACCGGTCACGGATTTCCACTCGCGCCGTTTAGCTTGTGTGACGATGCAGTCGTCACTCACGTTGCGCGCCGGGCCCGACGCGTTACGCCTCATTCGCGACCGCGGGCTCCGGCCGGAAGACATCGATGTGATCCCGGGAGCGTCCGGTGGCGCGAAGTGGCTCGTGCTCGCAGGACTCGATCGCTATCTCTTCGGCGAGCTCCTCCAACAGCCGCGTGAACGTCCGCTTCATCTGATCGGGTCGTCGATCGGGAGCTGGCGCATGGCGTGCCTCGCGCAGCGCGATCCTGTCGCGGCGCTCGCGCGCGGGCATCACGCGTACATCTACGAGCAGCGCTACACCCCGAAGCCGTCGACGGCCGAGGTCACGCGTGTGTTGGGTCGTGCGCTCGACCTGCTGCTGGGGCCCAGTGGGGCGGACGAAATTCTCGCGCATCCGTGGATGCGCGTGCACGTCATCACCTCGGAGCTGCGCGGGCTCGGGGCGAGTGGCCGGCGACCGATGCTGTTCGCGTCACTCGCCCTCGCGATCGCCGGCAACGTGGTGAGCCGCCGCACGCTCGCGCTGCAGATGCGGCGGTGGATCTTCCACTCGGCGGGGGCGGATTCGCCGTTCACGCGGCTGGCCGATCTTCCCACGCGTCACGCTCCACTCACGCGCGAGAACGTACGCGACGTGCTGCTCGCGTCGGGCGCGATCCCGCTGCTGCTCGACGGGGTGCGAATTCCGGGCGTCACCGAGGGCGGCCTGCACTGGGATGGGGGCGTGCTCGACTACCATCTGGACCTGGACTTCGGCGCTGGCGAGGGGTTGGTGCTGTACCCGCACTTCTACTCGCACGTGGTACCGGGGTGGTTCGACAAGTCGCTCCGATGGCGGCGAGCGGCGGCCGCGAACTTCCGCCGTGCGTTGCTCATCGCGCCGTCCGACGCGTTCGTGGCGTCGCTGCCGGGTGCGAAGATCCCCGATCGGCGGGACTTCTACACGATGCCGGAGGAGGAGCGGATGCGGCGCTGGCAAGTTGTCGTCGATACCAGCGTTGCGTTAGGCGATGAGCTGCGGGAGCTGGTTCGGACGGGAGAGATTGCGGAGCGCGTGCAGGTGTGGTGAGCGGCAGCTGCTTGCTGGGACACCAGCTGGTGGCTGGCAGGCTGCTAGCTGCAGCTCCGAGCTGGAAGGCTCCTGACAGCGGCTGGCGGCTGGCTGCCAGGCAAACGGCCGTCATTCCGAGCTCATCTGGCCGCAAGCGGGCACCCGCGCGCCTGCAGCGCTCCGCTCGGAATGACAGCCGATCAGCCCACGTACCGCGCCACGGCCATCGCCGCCGTCGCCAGGACGAGGAGCACCGCGCCTAACGTGCCAGCGGTGCTCATGCGCCCCTGCAGGCGCTGCATCTCCGCGATCTGCTCGGCCGACGGTGGCGCGCCCGATTTCGCGATCGACGCCGCGAGCCCTCCGAGACGCCGTGCCGTGGGCATCCCCATCGTCAGGCCGATGGTCGCCGCCAGAATCGCGCAAACGCCACCAAGGCCGAACGTGATCCCCGTCCCCGATCCCGCCCACCCGTTACCGAAGCTACCGGCCGCCCGCCAGTAGAGCGCGATGCCGGAAAGCAGTGTCAGCGCCATGGACGACATCATGTACACCGGCACCTTCCGCACCTGGGCGAGTTGCTGC
>DASURJ010000289.1:0-5725 GCA_036280115.1 Gemmatimonadaceae bacterium | reverse complement strand
AAAGGGTAGGGCGTCGGCTGGTAGCGGACTGGAATTGGGTCTGAACGCGGCCGAACACGCCCGTTCACGGAGGACAGGGCGTGCCGCCATTCGCTACCTGGCGAATCGTCCGCCCCAGGTAGACCAACAGCACGGACCCCTTGATGTCCACCTCGAACTCCTCGGACGAGCTCGGACCGACTTCCAGGTCGCCCTTCTCGTTCGAGCTCGACACGGCATAGCTCACGTCGATCCACCGCCGTGAAGCATTGACCACGCGAAACGTGTTGCCGCACACGTAGGCGAGCGTGATCTGCGCCGGGTCCACAGACTCCGGCGCTTCGACCATCAACGCCTCGCGCACACACGTCGCGGCTTCGGTGACCGCCTGAGAGTTCGGCGGCGTAGCGAAAATGATCCCGTCGAGGCGGCTGCCCATCTGTGCGGCGGCATTCGAGGGAAGCGGCGTCGTGGACCCGTACCGCGCGTGCGGATCGTACCCAAACCGACACGAGCTCCCGTGCGGCCACGTCACGCCTATCGGAAGTACGCGATGATTGTCGATCTGTGCGAGCGCAATCAGCATGGCGGCGATCCGCGGTAGATCGCCCGCACTCCTATCCTCCGCGACGCGGAGCGCCGTCGAGAGCAGTGTGGGATCCTGAATACGCGATCCGACGGCGACGAGACTGCGCAGGTAGGTCGTATCCACGGGCCAGTGCGCACCACCGAGTGCATTCGCCAGCGCCGTCCCGCCCATTGCCCCACAATCCGCGAGCCGGCCCCAAAGACGCGCCGTAGGGTCACGCGGCCCGATCGCTGCGGCTTGCCGCGCACACTCCTGCGCGGAAATGGGGTGCGACGGGACCAACTGTGCTCCTACGTCGCCGCCGCCAGCCAGGAGCAGCACCAGAAGCATGAGCGAACGCATGTGATCTCCGCCGAGGGCCTCGTTCCGATGATTGCATTGCCCCGCGCGGCGGGCCCAATTTCCATTCGTGAGTGTCTTCGGCAGCGCCTTCGCCAAAGGGCTCGTGTCGCTCGCGATCGCCCTCTCCATCGCGTTCCTCCCGTTCGGGATCGAGAAGCTCAGGGAGCGCCGCGCCGCGCCCGCCATCAGCGTCGTCGCGTCACCTGGCGAGACCGATGACGGCCAGCCATGCCGGGGAGCCGATTCCACCTCGGCGCGCCTCATCTCGGACACGCGACTGCTCGCGTCCGCAACCGACTCGGCGTGGACCGCCATGCGCGAGGAGCTCGAGATCCCGCACGTGGACAGCAGCGTGGTGAGCCTCGTGCAGGACGACGAAATCTGCCGCAGCGTCCTCTCCGCGTTCAACTCCACGCTCCCCGACTCGTGGCCGGCGGGCCCGCCGACGCATCTGTACGTGGTGAAGGCGGGAACCGTCTACGTGGGGATGGTGCCCAGGTCACCGGACGGATCGGTGGACGTCTATGCGGTGACAGACGCCCGGTTCGAGGTGCTGAGCAAGTTCGCGCGATAGCGCGGCCGCGGGACGAATGGCGCCGGTATGGTCCGAGGCGCCGCGATGGCCAACCAGTTCCACACGCGTGTGTTCGAACTCCGCCGGACACGCGGCTGTCACACCCGCAGCCTCTTCTCGTGTCACGGAGCCTATGTCCCTCGTGAGATCGTTTCTCGTCCTGCTCTCGTTGCCCGCGGTCGCGGGCTCGGCGCTGGGGCAGGCCAGCTCGTCGAGCTCGGAGCCCTCGCATTCACCGCTCACCGCGGCGCAGATGCGCGAGGACATCGCGACCTTCCGCACCGAGTTCATGGGGCGCGATAACTCGTACGCCGCGGCCGCGCGCACTCGGGCCGAGATGCGCCTGCGTGAGCTCGAAACGCGTGTCGATCGCGTGACGCCAGCAGGGTTCGAGCTCGCGCTCGCGCAGATCGTCGCCCTGGCCGACAATGCGCACACGGGCGTGTTCCCGCCCACGCGCGCCCGGCGATACAACCGCGTGCCGGTTCGCATGGCGACGTTCGGCGGGGAATTCCACGTCCTGCGCGCGTCCGACGCCAACGCCGACCTCCTCGGCGCGCGGCTCGTGAGCGTGGACGGCAACACCGTGACGACGCTCCGTGATTCCGCGCGCACGCTCGTGGGTGGGCCGCCGCACCGCCGCGACCAGTTCGCTCCCTCGCTGCTCGAGAGCCCCGAGCAGCTGCACGCGTTAGGCCTCGCGCGCAACGCGGGGCGAGCCACGTACGTGTTTCGGGGACTCGACGGCCGCACCGTGAGCCGCGAGTTCGCGGGGGACCCGCCATCGGCCGCCGGTTCTCGCACCTCGGCAGCGCGCGTCCTCTTCCCGGCCTCGCCCACCGACGACGAGCGCGGCTGGCGAACCCTCCTTCCCGAGGCCCGAGCGCCGTGGGCGCTGGAGGATTTCGACACCCGGTTTCGCTGGCGCGAGGCACCGGAGATCGACGGGATGGTGATCGAGCTCCGCCAGATCTTCGACGCGCCGGGGAAGCCCATCGGCGAGTTCCTGGCGGAGATGACGCGCACCATCAACGAGCGGAAGCCGCGGAACCTCGTGATCGACCTCCGCGTGAACGGGGGCGGGAACCTCAACACCGCGCGCGACTTCATGAAGAGCGTGCCGGGACTCGTGCCAGGTCGCATCTTCGCCCTGACGAGTCCCTGGACGTTCTCGGCCGCCATCTCGAGCCTGGGCTACCTGGAGCAGGCGGCGCCCGACCGCGTGACGATCGTGGGCGAGGAGGTGGGCGACCGGCTGGAGTTCTGGGCCGAGGGGCGTCCCACGACGCTGCCGCACTCGAGGATCATGGTCGCGTTCTCCACCCAGCGGCACGATTACCGGAACGCCTGCCGGGCGTACACGGACTGCCACGGGCCGGTGGTGCGGAACTCGATCGCGGTGCCGTCGCTCGCGCCGGACATCGCGGCGCCGTGGACCATCGAGGCGTACCGGGAGGGGCGGGATCCGGGAATGGAGGCGATTGCCGCGGAGCTTCGCCCGCGACGGTAAGCGTTAGGCGTCCCGCTCCGCGGGACGCTGCCGGAGCTGCGCGATCCGCTCCCCGACGCGCGCGGGCACGAAGAGGTCGTCCGCGATCGCCGCGATTTCCTCGGCGTCCCGCCACGCGCGCTCCAGCTCCGCCAGCTCGCCCTCCATCGCCCGGCGCTCCGCCTCCTCGTGGAGCGCCATCTCGAACGCGAGGCGCTGGACCGGATTGAGCGCGAGCAGGCCGGTCTCCGGAACATCGTGCATCAGCGTCAGGCGCCGGACGCGCTTTTCGGGAAGCGATTGCACGCGCGGCGCGAATCGCGTGATGTTCTCGATGAACCCCTCGGGCCCCTGCCGGTTTTCGAGCGCCCGCACCGCGTCGCCGACCGTCTGCTTCGTCCCGCCGAAGCGGTTCACCTTCGGCATGAGCATCGCCGCCACGCGCATGGCCTCGGGCCCCTCGAACCGCCAGCGCCCCTTCTCGTGCCGCACGTCCAGCGCGATCGGGGACGTCTTGCCGGGCTCGATGATCGTCTCGGAGAGGTGGCCGAGCCTCACGCGGAGGATCTGCTGGTCGTCCGTGCGGAGACGCGCGATGGTGCTCTGCGGGTTGCCCTTCACGGTGGCGCGCGCCAGGCGCACCATGAGCCAGCCGAGCCCGCCGACCGATGCCCCCGCCGCCATCCCGCCGAGCACGATCGCGCCTAACGCGCCGACGCCCGCGCCCGCGATCAGGATCTGCCGCCGGCGACGACGGCCGAACTGGTCGCCGTAGCGCCACGCCGCGAACTCGGGGCGCAGCGGCTCGCCAATGCGCACCAGCTCCGTGCCGTCGCGGAGTCGCGCGAGCCCGATCTGGTCGGTGGCGGCTCGCAGGCGCGTGCCGCGGTAGAGTCGCTCCGCCTCCTCGATCGCCTCCCAGCGCTCCTCGAGCGGCGTGAGGTTCCACCGCTCGCACGCGGGACACACCACCCAGAGGCGCCCCTTCGCGGCGTCGAACGCCAGTCGCCGCCCCACCGGAAAGTGCTCGAGCGCGTCATTGCGGCCGAGCGGGCGGTTGCAGAAGAGGCAGGTGGCGTACATGCGTGTCGGACCTCCGCCGCTCAGGCGATGCTGGTGGCATCGCGAAAGCTAGAGGGCGAGCACGCGATCGGGTGGCCGCTCAGTCGAGTCGCGCCCGGAACGCCCAGCCCGCCAATCGCGGCTCGGCGAAGTACGGAGTGCGCTCGATGAACCGGGTGGGCCCGTGGCTGTGACCGTGTCGCGCGAGGCACGGGACGGCGACTCGATGCAGTCCGAGTACGGCGCCACGCCATGCGGTAGTCGCATTGGCAGCGCCGCCCGCGAGAGCGTACCATCCGTGCCAGCGGCACGGACTGGAGGAGTGATGAGCCTGGGATTCGATACGCGCGCCGTGCGCGTGCACACCGACAACGGCGCTGGGGATAATCGGCCATTGAGCGAGCCGATCGTGCTCGCCACGACCTATGCCGCCGGCACGGCGGCCAACCACAAGGAGCTGTACCAGAACGGCTCGACGACGTTCTACCGGCGCTTCGGCAACCCGACCGCCGCCGCGGCCGCACGCGTCATCGCCGACCTCGAGGGCGCGGAGGACGCGATCGTGTTCGGGTCGGGGATGGGGGCGATCTCCACGGCGCTCTTCGCCGTGCTTCGTGCCGGCGACCACGTCATTGCGTCGCAGGAGATCTTCGCGCAGACGCGTGTGGTTCTCGACACGGTGCTTCGTGGGTACGGCGTCGAGACGGATTCGTGGACGAGCGCGACGTCGCGACAATCGCCGCGCACGTGAAACCGAACACGAAGCTCATCTACCTCGAGACACCGTCGAACCCGCTGCTCCACATCGCCGACATCGCGGCGGTGGCGACGCATCTGAGGCCGGGCATCGAGCTGTTCGTGGACGGCACGTTCGCGAGTCCCGCCCTGCAAACGCCCCTCGCGCTCGGCGCCACGCTCAGCCTCCACTCCGCGACGAAGTTCCTGGGCGGACACTCGGACGTGATGGGCGGCGTCGCATCGGGACGGCGAGAGCTCATCGCGCGCCTCCGCGAGATGCAGATCCTGCTCGGCACGGTGCTCGACCCGCACGCCGCGTGGCTGCTCCTGCGCGGTGTCCGGACGCTCGGAGTGCGCGTTAGGCGTCAGGCGGAGACGGCACTCGCGCTCGCGCGGGCTCTCGCGCGGCATCCGGCGGTGGAGCGTGTCGCATACCCGTACCTGGAAACCGACCCTGGCTACGACGTCGCGTCACGGCAAATGAGCGGAGGCGGAGGTGGCGTGGTGACATTTCTGCCGCGTGGCGGTGCGCGAGCGGCGCGTCGCTTCGCCGATGCGCTGAAGCTCATTCCGATCGCGACGAGCCTCGGCGGGGTGGAGACGATCGTCGAGCTGCCGTACGACCTCGACTTCGGGGACGGGATGGAGCAGGAGACGGAGTCGCCGTTCGCGGGTGCTATCCGGATGTCGGTGGGCCTGGAGGATTTCGCCGACCTTTGGGCCGATATCGAGCGCGCGCTCGCGGCCAGTCAGTCGGAGGTCCGAGCAACGGTGGCGTCGTAGCTCCGAGCCTCATCGCGCCACGTACGCATCGCGACCGGTCGGGGTGGGGACAAGGCAGGAGGGGGATGGACAGGATGAACGGGAGACGCAAGATGACTCGGCCGGCAGCGCGGTCGGTCTCCCAAGCGGCCTGAAGGCAAAGCGGGGAACGGCCGCCCGGGACGCCACC
>DASURJ010000288.1:0-3403 GCA_036280115.1 Gemmatimonadaceae bacterium | reverse complement strand
CACCGGCGCCGCATCACGTAGTTGGCATCCGCGCCGTAGCCGTGCCGGGCGTGAGGCAGCATGAGCAGATCGAAGTCCTTCCCGGCCTTCACCAGCGCGTCCACGACGAGCTGCGTGTTGTACGGCGGTACGTTGTCGTCCATCTCGCCGTGGATCAGCATCAACTTCCCCTTGAGCTTGTGCGCGTGCGTCTGGTTCGCCTCGTCGGCGTAATTGTCCGTGTCGCCCTGCTTGACGAGCAGCCCCTGGTACCGCTCGCCCCAGTCGTCCTCGTAGTTCCGGTTGTCGTGGTTGCCCGACTCGGAGATGCCGACGTCGAAGAAGTCCGGATGCCGGAACATCGCCGCCGCGGTTGCGAAGCCGCCGCCCGAGTGGCCCCAGATGCCGACCTTGTCGATGTCGATGAACGAGTACTTCGCGGCGAGCTCCTTCATCCCCGCCACCTGATCGGGGATCGTGTTGTCGCCCATGTTGCCGTAGTAGTAGTCCATGAATGCCTTCGAGCGGCCCGGCGTCCCCATCCCATCGAGCGCGACGACGATGAAGCCGAGCTCCGCGAGCGCCTGATGGTCGCCGCGCGCCGGCGAGAAGCTCCGGCTGCCGACGCTGCCGCTCTGCGGCCCCGGATAGATGTAGTTGATGATCGGGTACTTCTTCGTCGAGTCGAGCGTCGACGGCGTGAACATGAGGCCGTAGAGATCCGTCTTCCCGTCACGCGCCTTCACCGTGAAGGGCGTGGGTGGCTTCCACCCGGTCGCGAGCAGGCGCGAGATGTCCGCGCGCTCGAGCGTCTGCACCGTTCGCCCGTTGATGTCACGCAGCACCGTGACTGGCGGCGTGTTCGGCGTCGAGTACGAGTCGACGAAATACTTCCCGCCGGGCGAGACCGAGACGACGTGGTTCGCGTTCTCCGGCGTCAGCAGCGTGAGCCCGCGACCGTCGAACCCGATGCGATACAGGTGCTGGAAGTAGGGATCGCGCCCCTTTTCCTTCCCCGACGCCATGAAGTAGATCTGCCGCGCCTTCTCGTCCACGCGCAGCACGTCGTCCACGTTCCCGTCGCCCGTCGTGATGCGGTTCTTGAGGCGACCCGTCGTGAGGTCGTACAGGTAGAGGTGGATCCAGTTGTCGCGCTGCGACCACCAGATCAACTCGTTCGACGCGGGAAGGACGCGCCAGAGGTTCTCGGTGAGCGACGCATCGCCCACCTGCGTCGGCATCCGCTCCTCGAAGAGCGTCCGCACCTCGCCAGTCTGCGTGTCGGCAACGCGGAACCACGCCACCTTATGGTCGCGCGAGCTCGACACGAACGCGACGTGCGAGCCATCGGGGTACCACTGCACGTCGCAGATCGTCATGCCGCTGCATCGCACGTGGTCCGACACGGTCGACCGGTGCTGGTCGGGCGGCATCTGGAACCTGACGACCTGCGGCCGCCCATCCGGCCCTTGCCTGACGACCACTCGGCTGATGCGGAAGATCACGCTGTCGCCCGGGAACGGGTACTTCCACGCGTCGAGCTTCGGTGCGCCGACGTTCGTCGACACGAGGTACATGTCGCGTACGCCACGCGAGTCGTGCTGGAACGTGGCGATCTGGCGCGAGTCGGGCGACCACGTCACCACCGGCCGGTCGCTGTGTGTCCACCCCGCGTTGTCGGTTGCGTAGCCGAAATCCTCGATGCCATCGGTCGTGAGCTGCGTCTCCTGGCCGCTCGCGAGATCACGCGCCCACAGGTTGTAGTCCTTGATGAAGACCGCCCACTTGCCGTCGGGTGAGACGCTCGAGTTGGGCGGCGCGCGCCGGCTCGCCGGCGTCGAGTCGACCGCGGCACAGGCGTACTGCTGCAGGTCGCACCGCCACTCTTTGTTCTGAACGAAGACCGTGATCGAGCGGCTGTCTTTCGCCAGCTCGAAGGTCTGGAACGGAAGCCGACTGCCGTCCACGCGGATACCCGCCGCGGCCGCGAGCGCCGACCCCAGCCGCGTGGGATCGAACAGCTCGGTCCGCGAGCGCCGGGCCGGATCGACCACGAAGAACGCGTTCCCGTTTCGGACGGTCGTTCGATACCAGAAGCGGCCGTCATCGAGCCAGGTCGGTCTGATGCCGAATCCGGTCACGAGGGGAACCGTATTGGTGGCGAGGAACTTCTCCGCCCGCGCGTAATCCTCTGCCGTGAGCTGACGGGGCGATTGCGCGGCGAGCGGTGCCGTGAGCGCGAGGAGGGTGACGAGGGAGAGACGCATAGAGCTCGGGGTCCAGGTGTAGGCAGTTGGCCGCGCCGAGCTGAGTCGGCAACACGGCACCGTCAAGCTACCGCCGGAGTGGAAACGACGGGAGACGCGAGCGTCTCGACATGGCGTGGCCTCCATCTCCATACTGGATCGGAACCTGCCGGCCTGCCAACGGGCGCTGCCGCCCGACGCAGACACCGAGATGCAACGGTCCCGCCTGACAGGTGCGTAGTGTATCGGCTGGCGGAGGATGGGACGTGGATAGTGGACCGAACGACGCGCCGCGCGAGCAGGGCAACGGGCCACGGAACGTGGAGGACAGCCGGTCAGGACCCGCGGGCCGGCGGCGTTCCGACAGCGAGCGCGACGACCGCAGCTCGACGGAGATGGATTCGGCGCTACGCGAGCGCCTCGCGAAGCTCGAGGAGCAACTCGCGGACTCGGCGTCGAGTGCCGACGGCCAGGTCCTCGCGCTCCACGCCGGCATCCGGTCGCTCGTTGCGGCGCTCATCCGCCGGCGCCGCCAGGCAGAGGAGACGTGTGAGACGCTGACGCGCGTCCTCGAGGCGACGAGTGACGGATTCGTCGCGCTCGACTCCGACTGGCGCTACACGTACGTGAACGCGAACGCCGGCCGGATGTTCAACCGCGACCCGGCCTACCTCGTCGGCAAACACATCTGGACCGAATTCCCGGAAGGGGTCGGCCTGCCATTCCATCGGGCGTACGAGCGGGCGGTCGCGGAGGGGACGCCGCAGCAGATCGAGGCCTACTATCCGCCGTACGATCGATGGTTCGAGAACCGCATTTTCCCCTACGCGGGGGGTCTCGCGATCTTCTTCCAGGACGTGACCGATCGGCGTGTCGCCGACGATCGTCTGCGGGAGAGCGAGCAGCGGTATCGGTCGTTGTTCGAGCATCACCCTGATGCGGTGTACTCGTTCGACATCGACGGGCGGTTCCTCACCGCCAACGCGACATGTGAGGCGCTCACCGGGTACACGCCGGACGAGCTCATCGGAAAGTCGTTCGAGCCGCTCATCGTCCCGGAGCATCGGGAGCGCGCGAGCGAGCACTTTCGTGCAGCACTGGCGGGGTCCGCGCGCAGCTACGAGGAAGCCATTCTTCACAAGAGCGGGCGCCGCGTCGAGATTCAGATCACGAAGCTA
>DASURJ010000287.1:0-11182 GCA_036280115.1 Gemmatimonadaceae bacterium | reverse complement strand
GGCAGATCGCGCTTGCCATGACCGCGAACGCGCCGAGCGCGATGAGCGAGATGCGCGTCATGAAGCGCCCTCCGCCGCCGGCGCCTCATCGGCGCCCGGCCCACGCTCCACCCGGCTCGCCGACGCCGTCGCACGCGGGCGCGCCGCCTCGGCCTCGTCCGTGTACAGCACCGGCTGCGCCTCGTGGAACGGCGGTCGCGCGGGCGTCGCGCCCTTGGGCATGCGAATCATCCGAAGGAAGTGCCACGCGAAGATGAAATGCCCCACCGTCAGGATCAGTCCGCCCAGGCTCCGGCCATAAAGCCCCGGCAACGATCGCTCCACCGAGACCTGAAACGGCAACCGCGCGTCGAGCAACGCGAGCCCCTGCGCGACTCCCGCCCACGTCAACGAGATCACGTAGATCGCGATGCCCGCGAGCACCGTATTGAAATGCCAGCGCACGAGCCGCGCACTCGGCCACTCGTGCCCCACGACGCGCGGAACGATGTAGTACATGGCGCCGAACGCCACGAACGTGACGAACGCGTAGCCGCCTACGTGCGAGTGTGCGACCGTCCAGTGCGTGAAATGCGTCACGCGGTTCACTTCGCGCAGCGCCGTGAACGACCCCTGGAGCGACACGGCCGTGTACGCGATCGCGCCGAGGACCACGAAGCGCAGCGTCGGGCTATACCGCAGCGCGCCGAACCGGCCCACGACGGTCATGTGCAGGTTGATGCCCGTGGCGACCACGGGAATGAACATGAACACGCTCGCCACGATGGACGTCGTGATCATCCACGTCGGCAGCGGTCCGCCGACGAGGTGGTGCATGCCGTTCAGCGAATAGAACATCGCGAGCGACCAGAACCCCACGAGCGACAGTTGATAGCTGTAGATGGGGCGGCCGAGCACCTTCGGGATGAAGTAGTACGCGGCGCCGAGGCTCATGGCCGTGAGCCAGAATCCCAGCACGTTATGCGCGAAGAACCAGTTCGCGGCCGCGCTCTCCACACCGGTCCACGTCGGCCACTTCCCGGTGATGTAAAGCATCGGGAACCAGATGAACGCCCCGAGGATGTACCACACGGACACGTAGATGTGCTCGGAGCGTCGGGCCGCGACGGTGGCGAAGAGGCTCAACCCCACGAGCCCCCCGCCCACGACGAGCAGCGGTCCGGCCGTGTAGCGATTCGCCTCGAGCCACTCCATCCCGTCGTTGTAGCCGAGCAGCACCCCGATGATGCCGACCGTGATGCCGAGGGTGAACAGCACGCCGCCCACGAGCGCGGAGAAGGGGAGCTTCAACTCGTTATGTATCAGTCGCGGCAGCAGCCACACCGACGTGCCGATGAGCGCCGCGGTCGCCCACCCGTAGTTGACGGCATGCAGGTGCGCGGTGCGCACGCGGCCGAACGTGAGCCATCCCTGGCGCGTGAGGAGATCCGGCCAGTGCAACTTGAGGCTCGCGATGTCCCCGAAGATCGATCCGATGAGGAGCCAGACGATCGCGGCGCTGAACAGCACGAGAACGACCACGGCGCTGGACGCGTCGGCGCGGAGGCGAATCTCGAGATCTTCGGGCGCCAGCCCCCGTGCCGCCGCAACCGCTCGGACGTTCTCGCGGTCCAGCGCGGGGCCGCCCGAGGGCATGCCGCTCGTCATCGGCGTGCTCATGACGCGCCGCCCCATTCACCGGGCGCGGGCGCCACGAGCTCGCCGTGCATCGTCTCGCGTTCCAGCCGGTCCACGGGCGATTCCCACGGTCGCTCGAGCCGCAGGTCCTTGGGCTCGAAGATGACGCGCGATTGTGCGTCGAGGTCGCGGAAGAACCCGCGCCAGTATCCCCAGGCGAGCACGACCGCACCGAGAAGCGTCAGCGCTGCCGTGGCGATGATGACCGGGACCGACGACGGGATCACGGCGCCTCCTGAAGTGCGGTGAATGGTGATCTACGAGTGCCCGCGCCGGGCCGCAAGGCGCGCGCGGGCACGGGTGTGCTCGTCGCAAGTCTCGTGCGTCACGCGTACTGCACGGCAGAGTCTCGAATGGCACTCGGCCACCCGGCGCGCGGCCGCGGCCGCGGACGAGTACGGCTCAATAGCGGGCCTAACGTGAGTGCGGGGCCGTGGCGAACGGCACCGCTCGGTGCCTAACCGGGCGTTTCGCGCGCGTTCGAACTCGCGGCGCGGTCCATGCGAAACGGCAGGTGCGGCCCGGGAAAGACGGATGGATGGGGCCACAACCAACCAGACGGAGTAGTGTATGCGAGAGTTTGAATTTCGGAGGTTCTTCCAGGGCGCGGCGCTCGTAGCGGGGTTGACGGTTGCGGGCGCGACGGTTCCAGCCGCGGTCCAGGCGCAGACGCCGAGTGACCCGGCTGCGACGCAAACGATGCCCGACTACGACGACGACGACCAGGATTGGGGCTGGGTCGGCTTGCTTGGCCTTGCCGGACTTCTGGGCCTTCGTCGCCGCGACCGGCACGATCGACACGATCACGTTGACACCACGACGCGCCGGCCATAACCCGCGCTTGGGTCAGGCGGGAACCTCGAGCCCCGGGCCGTGACACCGCCCGGGGCTCAGCCGTTGCCACCGTTCCACGCGCCCGCCTCCCGGCGCACGCTACGGCCTGGCCGGCGGCGCTCCCCAATGCAACGCGGCGGCGTCGATCCGTTCGGTCCAACGTGTCCACAGCGCCATCGGAACGATCGCGAGCGCGAGTCCGCCAAGCTGCACCCAGAACAACGCGTCCGAGGTCAGGTGAATCCCGCCCCACGCGTTCAGCGCGCCAATCACGGCACGGCCTCCGTCGAGCGGTGGCACCGGCAGAAAGTTGAACAGGGTCAGCACCACGGCATCGGCGACGACGTAACGCCCCCAACGCCATCGCGTTCGTGTCGCGCGCTCGCGTACGGCGACCGCGCCCGCCACGACCATGGCGAACGCCAGCGTCGCCAACACCCCACCAGCGATGGTGGTCAGCTCGTGTTGCCACGCATCCCAGCTCTCGTGCCTCGGCGCATCCACGACCGCCGCGTCAGGGCGGCCGAACGTGGTGACACCGGCAATGGGCACGAGGCGAAGCACGATCTCCGTATCCCCGCGCTGCGTCCGCCACAGCACCGGCCCGGCACCAGCCGTGACGCGACGTACCGTGAGACCTTGCTGCCGCGCCCCCACGGCATGACCGAGCTCGTGAACGAGCAGCAAGGCGGACCAGACGACCCAGAAATGGGCGAGCCGGCGCGCGAGGTCCGAGAGCGTGGCGCGCGTCAGTCGCGGGCGGCGCCTGGCGATGGAAGCGAAGCGAGACGACATACAGCACAACCAGAAACGGCTCGGCAGACCAGAGCGGGTCGGCCGAGAGGATGGAGGTTCGGGCCGAGCGAGCCGACGACGCGGCGCGCTCGTGTCGTTGAATTCACAAGATAGTTGCGGGGATGGTGTCGCGCGCGGTCGAAGGGGAGCGGCCTCGTGCGATCCCCGGTCTTGCGAGGGTGAGCGTGCATGGAACAGCGAGCGCTCGGGCGGTCGGGTCTCGACGTGCCAGTCATTGGCATGGGCACGTGGCGAACGTTCGACGTGCACGGCCAGCGCGAAGTCGCCGATCGCCGGCTCGTCGTGGACAACGCCCTCACGGCTGGCGCGACGCTCTTCGACACCTCACCGATGTACGGCGAGGCCGAGCGCGTTCTCGCGCGCGCACTGAACGGACGGCGCGAGAAGGCGATCGTGGCCGACAAAGTGTGGACGTCCTCGGCGCGCGAAGGGCGCGAGCAGGTGCGCCGCGCCCTCGAGTGGTACGAGGGCAGCGTCGAGATCTATCAGATCCACAACCTCGTCGACTGGCGGCAGCACCTTCCGTTGCTGGAGGAGCTTCGAGAGCGAGGGCAGGTGCGTGTCGTGGGCGCGACGCACTACCAGCACTCGGCGCTCGGCGAGTTGATGGCGGTGATGCGCACGGGCCGCATCCAGATGGTTCAGATCCCGTACAGCGCGGCGGACCGCGTAGTCGAGCGCGACGTGCTCCCGCTCGCTCAGGATCTCGGGCTCGGCGTACTCGTTATGCAGCCGCTGGGCACAGGCCGGCTGGTGCGCCGCGAGCCACGCCCGGGCGAGCTGGAGCGGCTCGAGTGCTTTGGCGTGCACACGTGGGCGCAGGCGCTGCTCAAGTGGATCGCGAGTGATCCGCGCGTGCATTGCGTGCTTCCGGCGACGAGTCGTCCGGAGCGCGCACGCGAAAACGCGGCTGCGGGCGACCCGCCCTGGTTCGACGCCGACGCGCGTGAATACGTGGCAGGATTGGCCCGCCCGACTCCCGGCCGATGACGGTGCGCCGCTCACGCGCCGGCACGCGAGGCGTCACCGTCCCGGTCGTAGGGGCCGAATGGGCCGACCGGACCATTCCCGGATCGCGCGGCGTGCGTCTCGTCGACGGGGGGAGGCTCTTCTGGCCGGAGGAGACGCCCAGCCTCGTCGCAGACGAGGCGCGGGCGCTCTGGGACGTCTAGGAAGCCGGGGTCGAACGCGGACCCTCACAGGGCGGTGCCCTGCATCGCACGTGGCTCAGCCAACACTTGCTCCAAGGTTTCGTACATTGGGTCAGCGCGACGGGCGCGCCCCGTGCGAGGACACAGTCGATGGGGCTACAGGTGTCCCCGTGGCCCTCGCCGAAACCAGGAGGATGACAATGACCGGCTACGTGACCAACATCGAGCGCGACACGCTCGCCAACGAGGACTACCGCCGCGTGCTTTTCACCGGACCCAACACGCAGCTCGTGCTGATGACGCTCCGTCCCGGAGAGGAGATCGGGCTCGAGACGCACGGCGGGCACGACCAGTTCATCCGCGTCGAGGCGGGGACGGGGTACGTGGAGCTCGACGGCGACCGTCACGAGCTGCGTGACGGAAGCGCGGTAGTGATCCCGTCCGGCGCCCGGCACAACGTGGTGAACACCTCCGAGCGCGAGGCACTCCGGCTCTACACGCTCTACAGCCCACCCGAGCACCCCGACGGCACGGTGCAGCGCACGAAGGCCGACGAGCAGGCGGCGAAGGCGCATCGCGAGTGATGCAGGGGAGAGAGTGATGGTGCGGGCGCCGGACGCGGGATGACCACACGTCGACGGGCGACGGGCGACGGACGACGGGTGACGGGCCGACCGGGGACGGGCGGCGGTCGTCAGTGGCCGGCGACGCCACTGAGCACTGACGACTGATGAACTCACGACGGATGACTGCCCGACTGATCACTGCCGGACTGATCACTCCCCGACCGTTCACCGGCGACCGAAGACCGGCCCGACGTGATCGCGGGCTCTCGGCGGCGCGACCCGTCCAGGCGCCCGCAAAATCCAGCGTGACGGAGGACTACTAGTATGCACTGGCGATTAGGCGTTGGATGCGTGGTAATGGCGGGGGCCCTCGCATGCGAGCGCGGCGAAGCACCAGAGAGCGCTCGGCGCGCCCGCGATACTGCGTCGAGTTCGACCGATACGGCCCCGCCGGCAGGGGCGGTCGCACGCGCTCGCGAGGCGGCGAACGCCCTCGGCAAGGACCTCCAGTCGAGGCTGTTCGCCGCGCTGGACTCGGGTGGCCCGTCGCGAGCCGTCACGTTCTGTGCGGATTCCGCGCAGGCGTGGACCGCGCGCCATGCCCGCGAGGGTGTCTACGTTCGGCGCGTGAGCCTGCGCGTTCGTAACCCGGCCAATCGTCCCGACTCTGCCGAGGCGCTGTTGCTGAGGCGGCTCGATTCATTGCACCACGCAGGTGCGCTTCCGGGCGAAGTCGTGCGCTCGGCGCGAACGCCGAGCGGTGAGCGGGTGGTCGAGTACGTACGCCCTATCCTGGTGCAGGAGCGATGTCTTGCGTGTCACGGCGAGCGCGAGCGCCTCGCCCCGGACATCCTGGCGCTACTATCGGCCCGCTATCCGTCGGACCAGGCGACAGGTTACCGGACGGGTGATCTGCGGGGCATGCTCTCGGTGCGCGTTCCGGCGGACGCCAACACGCGTTGAGACCACGGGACGCTGCGCGCGTGCCCCCAAGTGCCTCGCGCGCCGCGTACGGTGGTGTCGGCAGGCGGTGGTGTTGGCCGGCGGGTCGACGTTGGCGCCTCGCTCCTCGCCGATCCAGCAGCAGCGCGGCGAGGAGCGATCGCGCCATCAGCGCCTCAAAGACCGAGGGAGACTTCGAAACCGAGCCGCGCCCCGCCGCCACGTTGCGCCGCCAGCACTGGTCGTAGCGGTGTCCTGCCCGCGGCGTCCTGACGTCTCACGTTCGCGCGCCGCGCGGCGTCGTCTGCAGTGATGAGCCCGTACACGCGGATTCCGATTGCCGTGGCAGCGCCAATGGCGAACGGCGCCCAGTTGAAGCCGCCCTCTCTCACGCATCGGTCGAACGCGTCGAAGCGGAGCTCGCGCTCACACGGGTCGCGGCTGGCGATCGTTCCGGCGAGCCCTGCGCCGAGAGCGGCGACCGAGCCGCCGAGCAGGAACGCCCCCTTCTTCGACTCCCCGGCATAGAAATGCCCCCCTCCGGGCACGAGCAGCTCGAGGAGGACCGCTGTCTCCGGATGCCGATATTCCGGATCATCGGGCCTGAGCTGCGCGGGGAGCGTCGTCGACACGACGAGCATGAGGCCGACCAGCAGTCGATGCGTCATGATGTCCTCCGGTGGGCGATGAGGTCGAGCGTGAAGCGGCACTGCCTCATGTACCCACGTACCGAGAGGAGGGATGCCGGGCGCCTGTCCGATGGCTGTCAGAGCAGCGTCAACGCGGGTCGACGCTCGGACCACACCGTGACCGTCATCCCGCACCCGCGACTACGGAGCGCTCGTGGTCGACTCAGGGAGGTCCCGAACGGCGCATCGAGTCGTCCGACTCGTTAGGTAGGCGTTCGCGCAGGGCGGCCAGGGCCTCCGCGGAGCCGATCCGCCGCAACGCCCAGGCCGCGTGCCCGCGGACGAGCGGCTCGGGGTCTGACACCGCGGCGGCGAGCGCGGGCACGTCGTCCGGCGTACCCACGTTACCCAGCACCACGGCGGCGTTGCGCTTCAGCCCCCGGAGCTTGGCCCGCTTCATGGGCGAGCCCTTGAAGGCAGCCGAAAATTCCGGCGGCGACATACCCAACAGCTCGCGGGCGAGCACACGCGCGTCCGTGCCCACAAGCGCCTCGCGCGGCGCGTACGGGGAATCGTCAGGCAGCGCCCCCGAGAACTTGCCGTTCCAGGGACACACGTCCTGGCAGATGTCGCAGCCGTAGACCAGCCCGCCGACGAGCACGCCGAGCTCCTCCGGGATCGGCCCGCGGAGCTCGATCGTGAGATACGAGATGCATCGCCGCGCGTCGAGCACGCCCGGCTCGACGAGCGCGTCGGTCGGGCAGGCATCGAGACACCGCGTGCACGTTCCGCAATGGTCCGTCTCGAACGGCGCGTCCGGCGCCAGCTCGAGGTCGAGCAGCAACGTGCCCAGGAAGAAGAACGACCCGAGTCCCGGGTTGATGAGCATGGTGTTCTTGCCGAACCACCCCAGCCCCGCCTGGCGGGCGAGGTCGCGCTCGAGGATCGGCCCGGTGTCGACGTACGCCTTGCCGCGAACCGGCGTGCCCACCCAACCGTCGATCGCGCGGTGCAGCTCGCGGAGGCGCGACTCCATCACGCCGTGGTAATCGTCGCCGCGTGCATAACGAGCGACCGGCCCACTCGGTTCGCGGCCCCCGTAGTTCATGGCCACGACGACCGCGCTCCGCACGCCGTCGAATGGCCGCCGCGTATCGCGTCGCTTCTCGGCCCCACGCTCGAGGTAGCTCATCTCCCCGGCGTGCCCCCGGGCGAGCCAGGCGTCGAACCGCTCCGCCGTGCGCGCGGGGCCGAGCGTGGTGAGCCCCACGAGGTCGAACCCGAGCCCGTACGCCTGTGCCTTGATGCGCAGCGCGAGCGTCGCGGCGGGCCCGGACGTCGGCGTCGGCTGGGGCGTCCCGGCGCGCGAATCCGAACGCACGCTCATTTCCCCCGCCCGACCCACCGCGCGTAACGGATCACGTCCTCGATGGGCGGACGCGCGTCGTAGTCGCCGTAGGCCGTGTGCATCCGCCACTGGACGTACTTCCGTGACGGAAGCGGAAGGAATGGAAATCGGCGGTACCACCCGCGCGCCCGAAAGCGCCAGGCGACGCGCAGGAGATCCACGGCAAGCGTGGGGTCCCGAAGGGCGCGAAGCGCGAGTCGGAGGGTGAGCCCGGGCCACATGGTGCTGAAATCTGGGGGGCCGGCAGGTCCCGCACCAAGCCGTGTCCGCTGCCGCGGCACTTTTCCGTAGGTCTCCGTAAGTCAAGGAACGGGCGGCTGTTGATCAAGCCACGCCCGGCGTCCAGATTGGTTGACCTTCGGCCTCGCGCCGTCGGCGCGGCCGGCGAGACCTTCTTCAGTTCCACAGGAGCGGCGTCATGCCAGCTCGAGTCACGCCAGATCCGGGCGAGGTAACCCGGCTCCTCGTTGCTGCCCGCGGTGGTGACGCGGGCGCCATCGACCAGATCGTTCCACTGCTCTACGACGACCTCCGCGAGCTGGCGCGGCGGCAGTTGCGGCGCGCCAGCTCGCTCGAGACGCTGCGGCCGACTGAGCTGGTGCACGAAGCGTACGTGAAGCTCACCACGGGCGCGGCGGCCGCCGCCGTCGACCGCTCCCATTTCCTCGCGATCGCGGCGCGCGCGATGCGCCAGGTGATGGTGGACTCCGCGCGCCATCACGGGGCGGTGAAGCGCGGCGCCGGCTGGGAGCGCGCGACGCTGTCCGACGTCGGCTGGGTGGCGGACGTCGGCCCGGACGAGCTCCTCGCGCTCAACGACGCGCTCGACCGGCTGGAGCCGCGACAGCGGCAGGTCGTCGAATGCCGGTTCTTCGGCGGCATGGAGGAGAGCGAGATCGCTGCCGCGCTCGGCGTGACCGAGCGGACCGTCCGTCGCGACTGGGTGAAAGCGCGGGCATGGTTGTATCGGGCGCTCGAGGAGCGGCCGACGGACGCCCGGCCGGCGGACGACCGGCCCGCGCGAGTGCATGCCTAACGCAAGTCGGTCCCTCTCGCCTTCGCGGCGAGAGGAGGTCGAGGCGGTGTTCGAGGACGCGCTCGACCTGCCCACGGCGGCGCGCGAGGCCTGGCTGGCCGCCCGCTGCGGCGCCGACACGTCGCTGCGGGCGGAGGTCGACGCGCTCCTCGCGGCGCATGCCAGGACCGACGGCATTCTCGATCGCCCGCCGCTCGTTGCCGGCGGGACGGGGGAAGTCGATCCGGTACGAGACCGGCGCATCGGGCCGTATCGCGTGATCCGCGAGCTCGGCCGCGGCGGGATGGGCGTCGTGTACCTCGCCGAGCGCGCGGACGGCGAGTTCCGGCGGCACGTCGCCATCAAGCTCCTGCGCGACAGCCCCGACGCCGACGAGCTGCACCGCCGCTTCCTGGCCGAGCGCCAGATCCTCGCGTCGTTAGGCCACGCGAACATCGCGCAGCTCCTCGACGGCGGGACCACCGACGGGCAGCTCCCGTACCTCGTCATGGAGTACGTGGACGGCGTGCCCATCACGACGTACTGCGACACGCATCGCCTCGACGTGCACGCGCGGCTGCGGTTGTTCATGGACGTGTGCGAGGCGGTACACGCCGCCCACCAGAATCTGATCATCCACCGCGACATCAAGCCCGGGAACGTCCTCGTCGTCGAGTCGGGGCAGGTGAAGCTCCTCGACTTCGGGATCGCGAAGCTCGTCAGCGACGCGGCCGGCGCGCTCGACACGCCGAACACGCGCCCCGCCTTCCGCGTCATGACGCCCGAGTACGCGAGCCCCGAGCAGGTCCGCGGCGAGCCCCTCACCACCGCGAGCGACGTCTACGCGCTCGGTGTCGTGCTCTACGAGCTGCTCACCGGCCGCCGCCCCTACGAGTTCCGCACGTACGCGCCACGCGAGCTCCAGGAGCTGGTCTGCGAGCGCGCGCACGACCCGCCAAGCGTTGCCATCACCCGGGGAGAGCGCTCGTCCGGGGAGCCGGCGGCTCACGGCGACGCGCTGGCGGCCGCGCGCGGCGTCAGCGTCGAGCGGCTCAGGCGCCAGCTGCAGGGCGACCTCGATGCCATCGTGATGATGGCGCTCCGCAAGGAGCCGCGCGCCCGCTACGGGTCCGCGGAACTGCTGCGCGAGGACATCGCGCGCTGCCTGGACGAGATGCCCGTCGTGGCGCAGCGCCAGAGCCGCGCGTACCACGTCCGGAAGTTCGTGGCGCGTCACCGCGTCGCCGTCGCCGCGAGCCTCCTGGCCGCGGGCTCGCTCGCCGTCGTGACGGGCGTCGCGATGCGGCAGGCCGCGACGGCGAGCCGCGAGCGCGACCGCGCCACCGCCGCACTCGAGCGCGTCGAGCAGACGCTGCAGGAGTCGGAGGAGATGGCCGGGTTCCTCGTCGGCTTGTTCGACGTGAACGCGCTGGCGCCGTTAGGCGGGCTCCCGGGCCCCATGGACGACCTGCTCCGCCGCGGCGCGCTACAGATCGAACGGTTCTACAGCCAGCCGCTCGCCCAGGCGCGAATGCTCGACGCCATGGGGCGCGTCTATCGCGCCGTCGGCCGCTTCCCCGACGCGCGGATCGCGCTCGAGCGATCGCTCGTGCTCCGGCGCGCGAACGGCGGTGCACGCACGGCCGAAGCCGCGACCACCATGGTGCAGCTGGCCGACGTCCTTCGCCTCCAGGGACTGTACCCCGCGGCCGAGTCGCTCTCGCACGCGGCACTCGCGCTCCGGCGCGACGTGCTCGGGGAAGGCCATCCCACGAACGCCGACGTCATCGCGCAGCTCGCCGGGCTCGCCGTGTACCGCGGTGCTCTCGCCGAAGCCGAATCGCTCGCCCGCGACGCGCTCGCGCTCCGACGTGCGACGCTCGAACCCGACGACCCACGAATCGGGGGCGGGCTCGAGCTCCTCAGCGCGACACTGCGCCGCCGAGGCGAACGCGTCGAGGCCGAGAGACGGCTCGAAGAAGCCATCGCGCTCTACGAGCGACGCCTCGGTCCCGACGACCTCACCCTGACGACGCCGCTGTTGCGCCTTGGCGAGTATCGCAGCATCGAGCCTGACCGCCTCGGGGAAGCCGAGCCGTTTCTCGCGCGCGCCGTGTCGATTCGGGAACGCGTGCTCGGACCCA
>DASURJ010000286.1:0-3222 GCA_036280115.1 Gemmatimonadaceae bacterium | reverse complement strand
TGGTAGTCCAGGATCGAATTGATCCCGACGCCATTGACGTTGTTCGCGGCGTGGAACGGGTGCCCCTCCACGTGATCGGGCGCCGGGCTCAGATGGATCGCCCACCCCTCGAAGAGCATCACGCCGACGTACATGCCGCGGTTACCTGCCGCAGTGACGCGGTCGCGGAGCCGCTCGAAGTATGCGGGATCGAACTGTGACAGGTCGAACTTCGGCTTGCCATCCGTAGCCGTGCCGGGCCCCGTGCGCGGCCATGGTTGCGGAGTCATGCAGAGGTGGAAGGCTCCGAATGCTGCCTGCGACCTGAACTGCTCCCACCGCCAAAGACGAATGAAGTTGTGGCCCCGCTCCTCGAGACATTGCAGATAGGCGTCGTAGTCGTTCCGTTCGGGCGTGTCGGCGCAGGCGGGGCCGGGGCCGAGTCCGTCATGGAAGTTGTTCCAGATGTGCGAGCCGGTCAGGTATACGGCGCGTTCTTCGCCGGTATCACCGGACCTGACGGTGAAGTACCGTGGGTTGATCGTCGAGACGACGAGTGGTCCGGCCGCGGCGCGTGGGCCAGTCAACGGGTGAGCCGAGGCGGTCGATGCGCTTGTCATGGGTGATTCCTCCTTCGCTCGGGTGCGCGAGCCGGCGGACGAGTGGGTCCGCTCTCGACACTCGCATCGAGGAGTCGGAGCCACCCCCGCGTTCTCGACATGCTGCGGGAACGCGTGCCGCACCAGCGAGCTCGTCGGCGCCTCGGCGCCCGGTCACTCCGAACCGGGTACCCGAGACGCGGGCACGGACTGACGGCCGCGGGTGCCTATAGCCCCCGAACCTCGGATGCCGCGGCGAGGACCGCATCGATCTCGTTCGACAACGCGCGCACCTCCTGCGTCGCCGTCGAGATATCCGACAGCGCCGACTGCAACCCCGATGACCGCAGCTTGATGAGGTCCAGCCGGAGGTTGCCTAACGCGAGGCCGGCCGCATCCAGCTGGCGACCGAGCGTCACGCGGCGCTTCACGAGCTCGTCGAGCGTCGTGCGCTGGCGGCGCAGCAAGCCGAGGCGGCGCTCGCCGTCCGCGGACTCTCCCTCGCGCTCCACATCCGCGATGCGCCGGTCCAGCTCGGTCGCGAGGTTCGGATCGATGCTCTGATCCAGCCGGTGAAGCAGGTGCGCGAGGTGGGACAGCCGGTCCATGATCGCCTTCACGGTCGGCTCGACCTCGGAGATCAGCGCGCGGTCCGCCTTCGGCAGGCTCGCGACGATGCCCAGAATGGCCGCCCGGTCGTCCACCGCGCGCCGGATCACCGCCCCCTCGGGGCCCTCGAGGATCTCACGCGGCGCGAGCTTCTCGAGCCCCTGATTCGGCGGCGGAGGCGGCGGCGGAATCACCCATTTCGCCCTCGGCATGAACAGCACGCGCCGAAGCTTGAGCCCCGCTTCGCGCAGTGACTTGCCGCGCTTCCATGCCTTCACCGACATGTACATGGGCACGAGAGGCGCCAGGACGAACGGTGGTACCTCTTCCACGCCGAAAGCGAAACCGGCGATCCCGCCGATGACCGATGCGAGCGTGGCCCACGAATACCCGCGCATGGCCCTGATGCGGTCGTGCAGATTCACGCGGCCGTGCCACAGCCGCAGGTCCTCGCGCTGCGGCGGCGTGAGATGCGCGAGATGCGCCGGCTCCATCACGATCTCGGGCGCCGACGGACGTACCGCGTTAGGTACGGCCAGCGCGCCGTCGTTTCGGGCGGGCGTCGAGAAATCACCGTCATCCCGGGAGAGAGATCGGCGTGGCACCGGCGACCTCACCGCCGGCACCCGGCGCGACCCATCGGGTCGGGGCGACGCGTAGCGCACGGGCTCGCGCTGATCGGCACGCCACGACGGCACGGACGCGTCACCGGTGGTGAGCGCATCACGCATCGCCGTAGCCGTCGGCCAACGGTCCTCCGGGGCCTTCATCATGGCGCGCTCGATCGTGTCGCGCAGGGCGCGCGGCGTCTCGGGACGCAGCTCAGCGATGGGACGCGGTCGCTCGGTCACGTGCTTGAGCAGCAGCGCCATGGAGTTCGCCGCCTCGAACGGCACCCGGCCGGTCGACATCTGGTAGCCCAGGATACCTAACGAGTAGATGTCGCTGCGGCCATCGAGCTCACGCTCCCCCACGGCCTGTTCGGGCGACATGTACGTGGGCGTGCCGACCGCGATCCCGGTCGCCGTGAGCCGCGCACCGGCTTCCATGGCCCACGCGATCCCGAAATCGGTGACCATCGCCCGTCCCGTCTGGCGGTCGAGCAGAATGTTGTCGGGCTTGATGTCTCGATGGATGACGCCGCGGAGGTGAGCGTACGCGAGCGCGTCGGCGACCTCGCACAAGATGCGACGCACCTCGTCCACGGGCTGCCGCGGCTCCCGCATGAGGAGCGCACCCAGGTTTCCGCCGGTCACGAGCGCCATTACGAAATACGCGAGCCCGTCCCGCTCGCCTACGTCGTAGATCGGCACGATGTGCGCGTGGGAGAGTTGGGCCGACATCTGCGCCTCGCGCGTGAATCGGGCGCGGATGGCCGGATCATGCGCCAGCTCGGGTGGCAGAACCTTGATCGCCACCGGCCGATTGAGCCGAAGGTCCCGGGCGCGATACACCACGGACATGCCGCCGCGCCCGATTTCGCCCTCGAGCTCGTAGTGCCGCCCGATGGCCGAAAGCACGCGGTCGTTCAGCGACTCCCCCATACGCTCCGTCTCTATGGTATCATGGCCCGACGCGACTCCAGGCTCGACAATGTTCGGCCTGGCGTCCTCGGACGTTAGAGGGAGCGGCTCGTCCGCGCCAGTTCGAGCGCTGATCCGCCACTTTCGGGAGGCAGGATCCAGAAGACAGGGAACGGATGACGGCATGAAGGGATGAGCGACATCATCCCGAGTGAGTGAGCTCCTCTCGCCGGGACGCGAATGAGGGGGAACTGTACCCCGGGGAGACCGCCGCCCTGAGAGCAGTTCCCCTCGGTTCACGGCCCCGGAGCGAGGGCGGGTCCCGGCCCGCGACCGATCCCTCTCATCCCCCTCATCCCCTCATCCGTTTCCCTTCTCGTGGATGCCGGCCTCACGATGAAGGGCGCCGCGCGCGCGATGCTCGCCCTCGGCAACCGCCAGCTCGCGCCCCGCGTTCGAATGATACGTCAGGGGTCAGAGTCCTAACGCATCGTTCGAACGCGCCGCGTTCG
>DASURJ010000285.1:0-4507 GCA_036280115.1 Gemmatimonadaceae bacterium | reverse complement strand
CCTCGGTGGATCCCGTGAAGGCGATCTTGTCGACGTTCGGATGATCGACGATCAGCTTGCCCGTTTCGCCGTCGCCCGTGACGATGTTCAGGACGCCTGGGGGGATGCCGGCCCCGGAGGCGACTTCCGCGAAGAGGAGCGCGGTGAGGGGAGTGAACTCCGCGGGCTTGAGCACGACCGTGTTTCCCGCCGCGAGCGCCGGCGCGACCTTCCACGCGAGCATGAGCAGCGGGAAGTTCCACGGGATGATCTGGCCGACGACGCCAACGGCCGTGTAGCCGGCGAACTCGCTCTCGAAGAGCTGCGCCCACCCTGCGTGGTGGTAGAAGTGCCGGGCGACGAGCGGGATGTCGAGGTCGCGTGTTTCGCGGATCGACTTCCCGTTATCCATACTCTCGACGACGGCGAAGAGTCGCGAGTGCTTCTGGACTTCGCGCGCGAGCGCGTAGAGGTGTCGCGCGCGGGCATGGCCCGTCAGCGCCCTCCAGGCCGGCAGCGCGTGCCGCGCGGCCGCGACGGCGGCGTCGACGTCCGCCTTGGTCCCCTGCGACACCCGCGCGAGCACGGCGGCGGTGGCCGGGTCGATGACGTCGAAGGTTTTATCCGGGTGCGTCCAGGCCCCGTCGATGAAGTGCCCGAACTGTTGGTCGCGATGCGACGCGAGCCACTTGCGGGCCTCCGCGTCCGACTCGGGCGCGGGGCCGTACTCCATGGTCTGGAAGATCTGGGCGACGGTAGTCATCTCAGTTGTTAGCGCTGGTCGGGCACCTGAAAGACTTGAACTACGCTGGTCGCTGTTAGCTGGCACTGGTTGCAGGACGACAGGAACAGCGCTGGTCGCTGTTAGCTGGAACTGGTTGCTGCGGGGTAACACCCTCGGGACGCCCCCGTCCCTGAAGGCAGTTCACCCTGCAGCAACCAGTTCCAGCTAACAGCGACCAGCGCTTTCATGCATTAAACTCGATCGTCACTACTTCGAACGGCTGAAGGTCGATCCGTTGTGGCTGCCCGATAATGAACCGCCCCGGAATCATGCGCCCGCGCGCAGGAGGGAACGGATTGCGCGTCGTCCACGCACGTGGCGCGTCGGGGGGGAGCTCCAGAGCTTCGCTCACATCCACGGCCATCGCCTGCACGCGGTCGCTCGGGTTCCGGAGCGTAATGATCCCGCTCCGCCCGTTGAGCGACGCCCACCCGTACGGCTGCAGCAACGCCGGGTCGCCGCCCACCCAGTGCGTGTCCACCAGCGTCGCCGCATTCCGCCGCGCCCACTTCGCCGACTCGGCCAGCACGTCCCAGTGCTCCTGCCGGAGCAGGCGCGGCGTCACGTACATCTCCTGCAGCTGCGTCCCGGTCCCGAAATACGACCGGATCTCCGACGGGAAGTCGTTCTGCGGATCGTTCTGCAGGTCACGCGCGGACCGGGCGAAAATGAGCCCGTGCAGCATGAGGGAATTGAGCGGAAAGAGCGGCCCGCGGCGGACCACGTTCGCGTACGTGTCCGCGTCGCGATACGTGATCCACTGCTGCCGCCGCGACCCGACCCCCGCGAACTCGTGGTCCTCGCCCCCACGCCAGATCGAATCCGCCCACCGCAGCCAGAACGGCGACGGGTAGGTTCCTGTCGTCAGATTCACGTACAGGTCAGGCTTCTCCCGCCGGAGCGTCTCGATGAGGGCAATAGCGGCCTCGAAGTCGCTGCCGAACGCACTGCCGGGAAATGCACGGTCGGCGTTTCCTGTGCCATCGAACTTGAACTGGTTGACGCCGTAGCGCCGCATCATCGTCAGGCACGTCTCGAGGAAGCGGCGGTAGTACACCGGACCCGACAGCGCAAAGCCACCCGCGTTCGTCTCGAACCCCTTGGCTCGGCCGTTCGTTAGGCGCTCCTGCTTCGGCCGGCCGTACCCGCCCCACGGTGACATCCAGACGCCCGGGGCGGCCCCGTACCGCGCTGCCGCTTCCCGCAACCGTGAGAACCCCCGCGGGAAGCCGTCGTGAAACCCCCAGAGCGTCTTCGGGTCGTCCCACCCGTCATCGAACAGAAACGAGTCGAGCTCCACCCCCCGCTTGCGCCCGAGCTCCTCCCCGAATGCCGCGATGACCGCCAGCGCTTCGGGCTCGTTGAACTTCGAGAAGTAGCCGAGGTCGTACCACGAGTTGTAGTGCAGGAAGGGGCGGTACCCGTGAGCGCGCTCGCGCTCGACGTACGTGAGGAAGTCGCGGCGCAGCTGGCCAGGGCGCGTCGTCCCGATCACCGACGATACCGCGAGCGTCGTCCCGGCACGCACCGGCAGCGCACGCGAGAGCGACGATCGCGCGCGCCGACCCTCGATGACACTGAGCGCGAGCGGATGCTCGACCGCCGCGAACCACCGCTCCATCACGAGCGGGCTCCCGCGCACCGTTCCGCTGATCGTCGCCGCAGCGCTCTCGAGATCGACCATGACGATCTCTCGAATCGCGATGTCCTTCGATGCCGGACGAACGACGAGCTCCTGCCGCACGTACCGCGCACCGTCGCGCAGTTCTGCGCGCCAGTCGATGCGGAGTCGCTTCGCGTAGTCCTCGAGCACGGCAACGAACTGTCGTCCCGCGAGGCGCTCCGACACCCGCGACACGCCGGCGCGTGCCTGCACCGGTTCCAGTCGCGGCGCCCCGACGACCCGAAGCTCGCTCGCCCGCAGCGGCTCGCCGTCAGCGAGGATGATCGTGAACGTGTCCGGCGTGACGTCGAGCACCGCGCCGTTCGGCTCCCGCACGCGAACGAACCGCAACCGCCCGGCATCGACCGACCACTCCGCGAGGATCGCGGCATTCGAGAGCACGAACGCGCGAGCGCGCTGTGTACCCTGCGCTACGAGCGCCGAATCGTCGAGGCCCGGCGCGTGCGAGGGAACGAATCGCCAGAGCGCTGGCCAGCTGTCACCGAGCGCCCACGTCCCGGCGCCGAACGCCACCCCGCAGCGCACGCCGCGCTCCAGAAACTCGCGCCGCGTGACGGCGTCGGGGGATGAGATCCCTTCTCCCTCCGGCGTCTCATCGTCCATCGGATGTCTCCTCGCTCTCGAGCGGTATCACCCTCGGCCCCCACTAACGGCCTGGCGGCCGGTTAAAATGCCCGTGGCGCCGAGCGTGCGGAATGGCAGAAATCCCTCTCGGATGAGTATGATGATTTTGGTGGCATTGCCCGTGACGCGCGTCTCACTCACGGGACGGCGTTTCTCCTTTCCCGACTCCCATGCGACCGTATACGCTCGCCGCGCTCGCGTGCGGCATCTTCACCGGAGGCTTCGTGAGCACGAGCGACGCCCAGCCGTCCACGCGCTGGCCGATCCACGCGAAGGACCGGCCGCAGCCCCGGGTTGTCAAACCGCCCGCGAACGAGTGGAACGTCGCCCCGCCGTCGGACGCGATCGTTCTGTTCGACGGACGCGATCTCTCACGCTGGCAGAAACAGGAGGGCGGTGGCGTCGCCGGATGGAAGGTGGAGAACGACTACATGGAGGTCGTGCCCGGTAGTGGGGGAATCGCGACACGCGACGGCTTCGGCGACGCGCAGCTTCATATCGAATGGATGTCGCCGCTACCCGCCGCAGGCGAGGGACAGGATCGAGGTAATAGCGGCGTCTTCCTGATGGGCCGATACGAGGTACAGGTCCTCGACTCGTACGAGAACGTCACGTACCCCGATGGTCAGGCGGGCGCGCTGTACGGGCAGTACCCGCCGCTCGTGAACGCGAGCCGTCCACCGGGCGAGTGGCAGACGTACGACATCATCTTCCATCGCCCGCGCTTCGATGCGTCGGGGACGGTCACGTCACCGGCGCGCGTGACGGTCCTGCATAACGGGGTGCTCGTCCAGGACAATGTGATCCTCTCGGGCCCGACGGCGCACACGACGCGCCCGCCCTACGAGCGTCACCCGGACCGACTGCCGATTTCGTTGCAGGATCACGGCTCGCGGGTCCGGTTCCGCAATATCTGGATCCGCGATCTCGAACAATAGATACGTTGGGGGTCGGAGTCCTAACGCATCCTTTTCACGCGTTGCGTGAAAAGGATGCGTTAGGACTCTGACCCCCTCACGCCGAACGGACGGGGCGGATTCATGCGGATCTCTCGAGGCCGGGCTGCGCCCGACGAGTCGAGAACACGATCAGGGGACCGGCGGTTCGGGCCACCGCGGTCCCCGCCATCGGGCAGACGCGGAGGACGCAGCGCACCGAACGCGGGAGGACCGCGGAGACGGTGTTGGCACGCCGCGCTTCGCCCTTCGCACTCCGCCGTCCTTCCGGACCGTCACGCCCGAGCCGGTCGGAACAACGATGACGCGGAAAGGGCCGAAACGGCCGCATGCCGGCTCTACACCGACGCCGCGTCGCGCGAGGTCGTCGCGTCTGGCATCCAGAACGGAGGGGGCGGACGGATGAGGGGATGAGAAGATGAGGGGGATCGCTCCCCGTCCGGGACGCGCCCGCTCTCCGGAGCCGTGAAGCGAGGGGGA
>DASURJ010000284.1:0-8801 GCA_036280115.1 Gemmatimonadaceae bacterium | reverse complement strand
AAAGCTCCCGGTAGAGCAGCGCGCGAAAGCGCGGAGGCTCGGCCTGCTCGGAGCGTTCGTCTCGCGCCTTGCCCTGCTGCTGAGCATCGCCTGGATCGTTAGGCTGACGTCACCGCTCTTCACCGTGGTCGGCGTCGACATCTCGGGACGCGACCTCATTCTCATTCTCGGCGGGCTGTTTCTGATCGGAAAGGCCACGCACGAGATTCACGACAAGCTCGAGGGCGAGGAGGCGACGTCGGCCGAGCGGAAGGCGGTCGCGTCGATGACGGCCGTCATCGCGCAGATCATGGTGATCGACATCGTCTTCTCGCTCGACTCGGTGATCACCGCCGTCGGGATGGTCGATCAGGTGTCCATCATGATCGCAGCGAACGTCGTCGCGCTCGGCATCATGCTGCTGGCGGCAGGGCCGATCAGCGACTTCGTCGACCGGCATCCGACCGTGAAGATGCTCGCGCTCGCCTTCCTCGTGCTGATCGGGACGAACCTCATCGCCGAGGGTATCGGGCAGCACATCCCTAAGGGCTACACGTATTTCGCGATGGCGTTCTCGGTGCTCGTGGAGATGTTGAACATCCGCATGCGCGCACGCGCCGCGAAGGCGCCGGTCAAGCTACGCGACACGCCGCATGAACAGACGGTCGCCGGGTCAGCCCCCGACTAGCGGCTACCCCACTATCGACTCGCCGGCGGCGCCTGCGCCGCCGGCGCCCGCGCGATGACCGTCGTCGCCGTCATGTGGCCTGTCACGTTCGCGAGCGTGTTGAACATGTCGGGGATCGTGTCAACGGCGATCAGCAGTCCGACGCCCTCGGGCGGAAGGCCAAGCGACACGAGTACCGGAGCCAGCATGAACAGACTCGCACTCGGGATGCCGGGCACGCTGAAGCTGATGAGCACCGCCGTGGCCAGGACCCAGACCAGCGCCGAAAGGCCGATCTCCACCCCGTACAGGTGGCCGAGAAACGCGGCGCTGATCACCCACCTCGGCGGCACGTTCACCCGCAGAACGCTGACCGCCAGCGGGAGCGCGAAGCTCGTGGCCAGCGGTGGAAGGGCAAGACGCTCCCGCGCTTCGCGGAGCATCGCGGGAAGCGCGGCGAGCGATGACCGCGAGCTCACGGCAACGGCCTGGGCCGGCAGCGCCGCGAGCGAAAACTCGCGCAGCGAGACCCGTCCCACGAGGAGAGCGGGAACGTACAGCGCGACCGTGACGACGAGCAGCGTTGCGGACAGCACCACGATGTAGTACAGCAGCGCACCCGCCGCCTGAATACCGGTGCGTGCGGCAACCGACAGCGCGAGCGCGAACACCCCCACCGGTGCGGCGGCGAGCACCCAGCCCACGATCACGAGCATGGCGTCGCTCACGCCGCTGAAGAACCGAACGAGGCCGTCACGCGCGGGCGGTGCGAGCCGTGCGATCCCCAGCGCGAGGACGAGCGTGAAGACGACGAGCGGTAGCATCGCGCCGTCCGACGCCGCGCGGATCGGGTTCGCTGGCACCGTTTCGACGACCCGCTGCGCGAACCCTGGCATCCCCTGCACGGCGGTCGTGGTCGAGGGGGCGGACGACGCGGCTGTCGCGCGCAGTCGTTCCGCGACATCCGCCGTCAGCGGCACTCGCTCGAGCAAAGGCGGCGACATCACGAGGGCGATGGCGCCCGCCACGACGAGAATTCCCGCGAACGTCACGAACGCTCGAATGCCGCTGCGGCCGAGCGTGCCGGACCCCATCCCGGTCGCGACGCCCGCGATCAGCACCGACACCACGAGCGGAATGACCGTCATCCGGATGGCATTGACCCACAGTGTGCCTAACGGCTCGATCACACCGACGAGCCCGAGGACAACCGAATGGCCGCTCGCAGCGGCGAGACTGCCGAGAAGGAAACCCGCAGCGAGTGCTGCGAGCACGTAGGTCGCGGATCGCACGAGGCGGGAGGGCCGGAGGAGATGGTTGGGTTGACGCGGGTTCAGTGATCGGCGGCGCGCGCGAGCGCGTCACCCGTCAGGCGATAAACCGTCCACTCGTCCATCGCCTGCGCACCGAGGCTGCGGTAGAACCGGATCGCCGACTCGTTCCAGTCGAGCACGAACCACTCCATCCGTCCGCATCGTCGCTCGACGGCTATCCGCGCGACGTGCGCGAACAACCGCGTCCCAACACCGCGATGGCGGTGAGCGGGCCGCACGAAGAGATCCTCGAGGTACAGTCCGCGTCGGCCGAGGAGCGTGGAAAAGTTGTGGAAGTAGAGCGCGTAGCCCGCGAGGTCGACCCCGACATACGCCAACAGCGCCTCCGCACCGGGCCACTCGCCGAACAGCGCTTCGCGGATGCCCTCCTCGGTCGCCTCCATCTCGTCTTCGATCCGCTCGTACGCCGCGAGCTCTCTGATGAGCGTGAGGATCGCGCCCGTGTCACGTTCGGTGGCTGGAACGATGCGGATGTCCGGCGCCGGCGTCATCGCGGGAGAAAGAGATCAGCCACGGCGTCCGAGAGCGCGTCGATCGGGGCCGCGCTGCGATTCGCGAGTACGATCACGGTCAATCGGGCGTCGGGGTACCGCTGAATGGCCGTGCGAAAGCCAATGCTGTCGCCCTCATGCCGCTGCCGCCGATGACCGCGGTAGGTGTCGAGAAACCAGCCGAACCCGTAGTGCGTGGGTGCACCCGACGGGAGCGACACCGGAGTGGTTGCCTGCGTGAACGTCTCGGCACTCATCACGGCGTGGTTGTCCAGGGCCGCGCTCCATCGTGCGAGTTCTACGGCCGACGCGTAGATGCCACCGTCGCCGAGGACGGCGCTCGTGCGGCTCTGATCGGTGCGACGCCATGCGCCGTGGTCGAACGAGTGCCCGTAGGCGCGCTCGAGTACCGTATCCCGGCCCTCTACGTGCGCCACGGCGTTTGGCATTCCCGCGCGATCGAAGATGCGGCGTCGCAGGAACGCAGCGAACGACTCGCCCGTGACGCGCTCGACGATGAGGGCCAACAACGCGTAGCCGGAGTTGCTGTATCGCCAGCTCGAGCCCGGCGGGAAGTACAACGACCTGGCCTCGTGCAGCAGCGCCAGGACGTCGTGGTCCCGGAGCTGCGGGCCGTCGCCGCTGCCAAGGAGCGGTTCGTAGTCCGGAATACCTGACGTGTGCGCCAGCAAGTGCCTCACACGGACGTCGTGTGCGTAGCGTGGAGCGTCGGGGAGGAGATCACCAAGTCGGCCGTCGAGGACCAGGCGTCCGTCCTCGACGAGCGCGAGTATCGCCGCTGCCGTGAACTGCTTCGTCACCGAGGCCAGGCGAAACGCCGTCGTCGGTGTCATCGGAACGCGACGCTCCACGTCCGCAAGGCCGAACGCGCGCGCGAGCACGATGGTATCGCCGCGCGCGACGACGACGGCCGCGCCAGCCGCGCCGGGCTTTGCGAACTCTCCGAACACCTCGGCGAGCCGGGCTTCGATGGCGGCCGGCACCTCGCCATCGGGCCGCGCGTCCTGCGCCGCAAGCGGCGGAGTGGTCACGAGCACCCAGACGGCAATGAGCACAAACGCGCGGCAGATCGAACCGGCCCGCGCATCATGCCCGCGTGCTGCGCTCACGAAGCTGCTCCTCGGTGAGCCCGTAGATGGGTGGCGTCCGCACGCCGAGCATGCTCAACATCAGGTACAGCTGTCCCCGATGATGGATCTCATGCTCCACCATGGCGCGCAACCACTTCCAGGTGCTGATGGTCGCCCCCGCCGGCGTCGTGCATCGGCGCGCGAGTGCCTCGGGCGACAGCGATCGGTAGATGTCCACCGCCTCCGCATGCGTTCGGTCCAGATAGGCCACCACGGCCTCGTACCCATCCGCGAGGTCTCGCCCATGACCGGGATACGTGCTCGTGTTACCACGCGCCGTTTCCGCGAACATGTACCGCTCGGTCGCGGCGATGTGTCGCACGATGTCGCCGAGCGTGAACGCGCCGTCGCGATGGGTCCATTCCACGCGCTCCGGGGGGATGGCCTCCACCACCCGGCGCGTGCGTGCACGAACGCTCTCGACGTACGGGAGGAACTCGTCGATGGTCGGAATGATCACGGTGCTGGCTCGCAGGACACAGGCTGCCGGAGGACGCAAGCCGACAGTATACCACGCGGGCGGCCCTGGGCGTTAGGCCGGCGCGGCCCGAATGATCTTTACCGTCGTGACGAGTTGCCCCGTGTGCCGGTGCGTATGCTCGGCAATGTGGAACAGCAGCCCGAGCACGTTCGAGGGCAGCGCGGCCCGTCCGACCTCCCGGGGGTGCAGGAGGTCCGATTCCCGTGTCGCGCGCAGCGTGTCGAGCGCCGCCTGAATCGCGGCATCGACGCCGGCCACGAGCTCTTCGGCCGTTGCCGGCGGCGTGCCTGCCTCACCTTCGGCCCGAAGCGCCAGCTGTTGTGCGCGGTCGAGCTGCGCGCCACGCGCGTACGTCAGGAGTCGGTCGATGCTGCCGGCGATGTGCCGCAACTGAAAGCCCGGCGACGCGACGCCACCCGGACGCAGCCACAGTTGGTCGAGGCGAAGGTCGGCGGCCGTTGCGCGAATTTCTTCGCGACACTGCAACAGGCAGTGCGCGGCCGGCATGACGAGCGGCGAATAGCCGGGTAGCGGCCCGCGGAGCCAGACCTCGGGAAGCGTTTGTTGAACGGACATGGCGACGTGAGGGCAGCGCGCCGACTGGCGCGCTGCCCTCGTGCTCACTGTTGCGGTTTCTTCGACAGGGACCGGTAGTACTCGTCGACCATCTGACGGAAGCCGGCCGGAACGTCACCGCTGGCACCGAGGACCGGACGGTTCTTGTCCGCACCCTCGACCTGACGGCGCAGGGCGAACTCGAACGCCTTGAGTCCCTCGATGAGCGACTGCTGCAACCGCTCGAGCGTGACCGGGTCGTCGTAGTTCTTTCCGCTCTCGAGCTGCCGCATCTGGTCGATCAAGCGATTGAGGTCCGAGGCGTCGACGCCCATCTGCTGCAGCTCACGGCGCAACGCCTCTGCCGACTGACGCTGCTCGCGCGATTCTCGCGAGAACTGCCGGATGTCTTCCGCACTGAGCCCGTTAGGCACTCCACCCCTGCCGCGCGTGTTATCGCCGATGAGGCCACCACCGCCCTGCTGCTCGGAGTTGCCGCCCATGCGACCACCCTGCGACTGCTGGCCCTGCTGGCCCTGCTGCCCCTGAGCCCCCTGCTGGCCCTGGGCGGTTTGTTGGCCCTGCTGTCCCTGACCGCCTTGTTGCCCCTGTTGCCCCTGTTGCCCCTGTTGCCCCTGTTGCCCCTGTTGCCCCTGTTGGCCCGCCTGGGCTTGCTGCTGGCCACCCTGCTGGTTCCCCTGGCGCCCTTGCTGGTTGCCCTGTGAGCCACGAGCCCCGCCCGTCGAATCAGGCGGACCGTCGCCGAGTCGCCGCTGCCGCATACGCTCGGTCAACGATTCCTGTCCTCGCACGAGATCGCGCGCACGATCGAGCGACCGGCTGGCCTGCTGGCCCGTCGACTCGCCCTGCGAGGCTGCCGCCGCTTCGTTGACCTTCTCACGCACTTCTTCGATACCCTGCCCGATCGCCTCCTCGAACTGGCGCGCGTAGTCTGGCGAGCTCCGTCCCTGCGCGACCGCCTGCGCGAGACGCTGCGATGCCTGAATACGATCACCGAGCCGGTTCTCGCGCATCGAGCTCACCGCCTCCGACATCTTCCGCGACGCCTCGGCATGGTCTCGCCTCGAGTCACGCGCCATGCGGTCGAGCTGCGACTCGAGATCACGAACCCCCGTCTCGAGTGCCTTCTTCCGCTCGATGAGCCGCTCCGCCTCGGCGCGATCCACGTTCCCGCTGGAGGCGCCGCGCGCGAGCTTGTCGACGTCGCTCGAGATTCCGCGCTGATCCTGCGCCAGCTGTTCGGCTTTCCGGACAGCGTCATCGAGATCACGGGCCGTGCGCTTGTTGCGGTTCTCGTCGAGCAGGCGTCGCGCTTCCTGCAAGCGATCGAGTGCCGACGCGCCCTGCGACACACCGCCGTCGTTGGCGCCGGTGGCTGAGCGGCGCATGGCGTTTGCCGCCTCCTGCAGTCGCCGCGCGCTTTCGGTGAGCTCCTCGCTGTTCTGCGGGTTCTCGCGCGCGAGGCGCTCGAGCTGACGCGCCATCTGCTCCGCCTCCTCGGCGAGCTGACGCTGCGCACCACCGCCACCACCGCTCGACTGGCTCTGCTGGCCTCGCATCCCGTTCCGCAGCCGCTCGTTCTCCTGCTGTAGGCGGCTCGCGAGCTGCTTCAGCTTCTCGGCCGTCTCGTCGACCTGATTGTCGGCTTGCTGCTGCTGCGACCCGCGTTCGACCGTCTCGTACTGGTTGCGCAGCTTGTCCGCATCGAGCTCGAAGAGATCGGCGAGATCCTCGGCGTTCGATTCCTGCTGCCCACCACCACCTCCACCCTGCTGCTGCCCCCGTGAGATCTGATACTCCCTGAACGCCGCCTCCGCACGCTGCAGGTGCTGAAGCGCGCGCTGTTCGGGCGGCAGCGCATCCGTGGAGTTCCGCTTGAGGAGGAGCTCTTCCGCCGCCTGCATCTCCTTCGCCGCCTTCGGCAGTTCCTCCGCAATGATGCGGAACGCCGTGTCGACCGCGGTGATGTTGCGCTCCTGCATCCGGCGGAGCAGCGTCTCCACGGCTTCACGCACGCGCCCCTGTGACAGATGCAGCGTCGCGTAGTTCTCGCGCAGCCGATTCGCCGGCGTGGTCTTTCGCTCGCGCTCGACGTTGAAGGTCCCCGCGATCACCTGCTTCTGCCGCTCGGTAAGCTCGCCCGGGTTGTCACCGCCACCGCCACCGCCACCTCCGGCTTGCTCTGCCTGACGGTACGTCTGATCGAACGGCCGGACGCTCATGAAGTAAATGTCGGTCTTGGCCTCCTGACCATTCCCGCCGTTGTCGCGCGCGCGGGCGTAGTACGAGATCAGGTCACCCGGCTGAAGCTTCAGCTCTTCCAGGAAGAACGTGTGTCCCGCGCTGACCTCGCGCAGACGCTTGCCTCCCGAGTGCAGCGACACCGTCTTCTCCGCCCCACCGTTCACCGAGTACATGAGATCGACGTGCGACACACCATAGTCGTCCGTCGCCTGCACCTGCGTGAACACTTCCTCGATCGACGTGACCTTCATGTCACGCCCGGGCTTCTCGAACGTGATCGTCGGTGGGCGATCGTCGAGGACGTCGATCGTGTAGTCGAGCGACCCGGGAATGAACTCGCCCTTGTTCGTCTGCAACTCGAGCTTGTAGAACCCGTTTTCCCTGACCTGAATCGGCCCGCTCAGCGTGCCGTTGGCATTGAGTGTCAGGATGGTCGGCTCCTTGCCTTCGATCACGAGGCGTCCACCACTCACGGGCATGGTCGGCGTGGCGTGGACGATGACCGTCGTACCACGCGGCGCCGCGATGTCGCCACCGTTCTCGACGGTTTCGCTCGCCATCCCGGTGTAACCCGGGTATCGATACTCGAGATCGATCTTCTGAACGTACGGGAGATTCGCGACGTCAATGCGAAACAGCCCGGAGCGCACGCCGTTGGACTCGACGTAGTACTCCGTGCGCTCGACGAGGTCGAACAGGCGCAACGAGAAGTTCGCGGAGTCACCGCTCGCCGTCATGGGGACGCGTTCCCACTGCGCGCTGTCCACGGCCCCACGGCGGACGACGAGCTCGACGCCTTCGGCGGTGAATCCGCGCAGCGTCGCGCTTACTTCCTGGTCACCGCCCTTCGGAACCGTCACGTTGCCGGGGAGCACCGCGATCGAGTACGGCTGTGCGGCCTCGGCGCTGCGCCATGGTGCGAGCAGCAGGCGCGCCCCCTCGCGCAGGAACGACGGACCGACGCTGATGGCGATCGACCCGATGAGCGCGGCGGCGCCGGCGAACATCGCCGCCTTCAGGATGGCCGGCTGGTCGACACGGGTTCCGTCTCCGACCGCGTGGGTCCGCTCGATGGCGTTCTCCACGAGACGGCGAGCGAGCAACGCGGACCGACTGGGCGTGTCGTCCGCCGACTTCCCGTGCTCGACTGCGCTCAGCACGGCGGCGTCGAGCGACGGCTCGTGCTCCTCGAGGTACAGCGCGATGTGCTCATCGCTCGCGCGACGCAGCAGCGGCCGCACCAGGTACTGAAAGATCAGCGCCGCGAGGGCGACGTACGCGGCGATCCGGACTCCGGTGATCGCCTCGGGCGAGAACCGGGCGCCCTGCATGACGTACGCACCAATGATCAACGCGGCGACCAGCGCCGCCAACACGATGGCCGCGCCGCGCAGGGCGAGCTTGAGCCGCCACCGCGCCCGCACGCGCCGAATGACACCGAGCAGAGTCTCGTGGGCCGACGTGAACTCGATCGTGCTCGCCATGTCGCTCTCCCGCCTAACGTGGGACCGCGATTCGCCGCGACAGCTGGTTCGAGAGCATCGTCTCCGCCACCAGCAACAGCAGCACCGCAGCCAACAAGTACCACCAGAACCCCTGCCGCCGTTCGATGTCCACCGGGGTCGACGCCTCGGCGCCGGCCGTGGTGTCGGTCGCCGCGCGGGCGACCATGGCTCCCGTCAGCAGTTGCGGCTCGACCGCTGTCAGGTCCGATTCGGCGAGGTCGACGTTGACCGCCACGACCCGCGGCTCACCGCGTGACCCCGCGCGCTGCATCTCGTAAAACCCCTGCTCCGTCAGCTCGACCGTTCGCCGCGCTGTCCCGGCCAATCGCGTGCGCTCACCCGACGGCGCAACGGCGACATACTCCACCTCGGT
>DASURJ010000283.1:0-3876 GCA_036280115.1 Gemmatimonadaceae bacterium | reverse complement strand
TCATCGGCGGGAATCGCGAACGTGATCCCGGCGAGTGCCATCTCGATCGCGGCCAGCGCGATCGCTGCCCCGGTGGCGTTGCGAAACACGCACGGCAGCTCGACGAGGCCACCGAGGGGATCGCATACAAGGCCGAGGGTCCCTTGCTGAGCCAGTGCCACGGCGTGCCCGGCCTGCGACGGCGACCCGCCGAGCATTTCGGTGCCCGCGCCTGCGGCCATGCCGGCGGCCGCACCCGTTTCGGCCTGGCAGCCGCCCTCGGCACCCGAGAGCGACGCGCGTTGGGCGACGACCGCGCCAATGAGGCCCGCGGTCGCGAGTGCGTCGATGAGGGCGTCGTCGCCGATGGCGCGCGCGTCGGCCAGCCCGGTAAGCACTGCGGGGAGCACACCAGCGCCGCCGGCCGTTGGTGCCGCGACGATGACACCCATCGCGGCATTCACCTCCTGGACGGCGAGCGCGCGCGCGAGCACGTCGCGGAACGGCGTGCCGGATAGCGGCCCTGGCGGGCCCTGGCGGAGCTTGGCGGCATCGCCGCCGACGAGTCCCGATGCGGAGTGCAGGTCGCCGGTGAGCCCGCGCGCGACGGCGCCGCGCATGACGGCGAGCGCACGACCGAGCGCCTCGCGGATTTCGCCCACAGGCCGCCCCTGGTCGCGACCCTCGGTCTCGAGCGCGAGTTGCGCGAGTGTCTTGCCCGATGCTTCCGCGTCGCGAATGGCGTCGGCCAGCGAGTGGTACATGACTCGGCGCCGCTAACCCGCGACCTTGTCCAGCCGAAACGCCCAGCGCACCCAGGGGAGTTGCCGGATGTCGTCGCGAACCTTCTCGTCCGGCGGTTCATCCACCTCGATGACCATGAACGCGTCGCCGCCTCGCGCTTTTCGCGTCAGGCGGAGCGTCGCGATGTTGAGGTTATCGTCCGCCAGGATCGACGCGATGCGCGCCACGGACCCTTTGATGTCCTCGGCGACGAGGACGATCGTGTGGTAGTTCCCCCGCACCTCCACGGGATACCCGTCGATCTCGGACACGAGCACGCGGCCGGCTCCGAGCGACGAACCGGTCATGACCGCCTCGCGCTCGCCGCGCACGACCGTGATGCGCACCGTGTTGGGGTGAACCTCGTTCTCCTCGCCGAGCGTCGTTTTCTCGAACCGGTAGTCCAGCCCTTCGCGCTCGGCGATGCCTAACGCGTCGCGCAAGCGCTCGTCGTCCGGGCGGAAGCCCATCAGCCCCCCGACGATCGCCTTGTCGGTCCCGTGCCCTTCCCCCGTCCGGGCGAACGATCCGTGCAGTTCCACGCGCGCCCGTTCCGGCGTCCCGCCGACGAGGCATCGCGCGAGCAGCCCGAGCCGGCACGCGCCCGCGGTGTGGCTCGAGCTCGGGCCCACCATCACGGGGCCAATGATGTCGAGCAACGAGACCATGTCCTCAGCCCGCTTTGCGACGCAGCGGGCGCTTCAGCAGCGAGCCCAGATACTGTCCCGTGTACGACGCCTCGACGCCGGCGACCTGCTCCGGCGTTCCGGCCGCCACGATCGACCCGCCGCGATCTCCGCCTTCGGGACCGAGGTCGATGATCCAGTCCGCCGTCTTGATGACGTCGAGGTTGTGCTCGATGACCAGGACGGTGTTGCCGCGGTCGACGAGGCGATGCAGCACCTCGAGGAGCAACCGCACGTCCTCGAAGTGCAGACCCGTCGTCGGCTCGTCGAGGATGTAGAACGTCCGCCCGGTGTCTCGCTTCGAGAGTTCCGTGGCGAGCTTCACGCGCTGCGCTTCCCCGCCCGAGAGAGTCGTCGCGCTCTGGCCGAGGTGGATGTAGCCGAGCCCGACGTCCATGAGCGTCTGGAGCTTCGGGTGGATGCGCGGCTGATTCTCGAAGAACGAGAGCGCGTCCTCCACCGTCTGCTCGAGCACGTCCGAGATGGTGCAGCCACGGAACCGCACTTCCAGCGTCTCGCGGTTGTACCGCTTCCCCTTACATACCTCACATGGGACGTACACATCGGGGAGGAAGTGCATCTCGATCTTCACGAGCCCGTCGCCCTGACACGCCTCGCATCGCCCGCCCTTCACGTTGAACGAGAACCGGCCGGGCCCGTAGCCGCGGATCTTCGCCTCGGGCATCTCGGCGAACAGTTCGCGGATGGGGGTGAAGAGTCCCGTGTACGTCGCGGGGTTCGAGCGCGGCGTTCGACCGATCGGGCTCTGGTCGATGTCGATCACCTTGTCGATGTGCTCGAGCCCCGTGATCGCCTTGTGCGCGCCGGGGATGACGCGCGCGCGATAGAAATGCCGCGCCAGCGCGCGGTGCAGGATGTCCTCGATCAGCGTCGACTTCCCGGAACCGGACACACCCGTGACGGCAACGAACACGCCTAACGGGATGTCCACGTCGAGCGACCGCAGGTTGTGCTCGCGCGCGCCGGTAATGCGGATCGCGCGCCGCGGGTCGGCCGGACGCCGGGCCGCCCGGATCGGAATCCCCAGATCGCCGCTCAGGTAACGCCCCGTGAGTGAGGCCGGGTTGCGCGTCACCTCCTCTACCGTTCCGCTGGCGACGATGATGCCGCCGTGCTTTCCGGCGCCCGGCCCCAGGTCGATGACGTGATCGGCGGCGCGCATGGTCTCGTCATCGTGCTCCACGACGATCACGGTATTGCCGAGGTCGCGCAGCTGGCCGAGCGTGTCGAGCAGGCGCGCATTGTCGCGCTGATGAAGCCCGATCGACGGCTCGTCGAGGATGTACAGCACGCCCACGAGCCGCGACCCGATCTGGGTCGCGAGCCGGATGCGCTGGGCCTCACCGCCGGAGAGCGATTCCGCCGACCTGCCTAACGTCAGGTAATCGAGGCCGACGTTCACCAGGAACCGGAGCCGCTCGCGCACTTCCTTCAGGATCGGCCCGGCGATCTCGGGGTCGAGCCCGGGCTTGCCGTTCTCCCGGATCGGAAGCGTCTCGAAAAACCGGAGGCTCTCGGCGATCGACATCTCGACGAGGTCACCCACGTTGTGGTCCTGAATCGTGACGGCGAGCGACTCCGGCTTGAGCCGCTTACCGCCACACGCGTCGCACGGCTTCTCCACCATGTATTCCGCGAGCTCCATGCGGACCGTGTCGGACTCGGTCTCCGCGTACCGGCGCTGGATGTTCGCGATGATGCCTTCCCACTCCAGGTTGGCGGGCAACGAGAGCTTCGACGTGCCCTTCTTCGAGACGCCGTACAGGAGACAGTCGCGCACGCGCTGAGGCAGCTCGCCCCACGCGGCGTTGAGCTCGAACTTGAGCCCCTTCGCGAGGCCCGGCAGGATCACGCGCCGCAGATACCCGTCGGGCTCACCCCACGGCAGGATCACGCCCTCGAGGATCGAGAGGCTCGGATCGCCGACGATGAGCTCCTCGCTCACCTCGTTCCGGGTCCCGAGGCCGCCACACGCGGGACACGCGCCGAAGGGCGAGTTGAACGAGAAGTGTCGCGGCTCGAGCTCTGGCATCGAGATCCCACAGGCCGCGCACCCGTACCGCTCCGAGAAGAGCGTCGGTGCCGCACTCGAGGCGTCGTGGCGCACGACCTCGACGAGGCCGTCCGCCAGCTTGAGCGCCGTCTCGACCGAGTCGGTGAGGCGGCCGCGGTCCTCGGCGCGCACCACGAGCCGATCCACGACGATCGACACGTCGTGGTTCTGCCGCTTGTTCAACTTGGGCGGGTTCGCGAGCTCCACCATCGCGCCGTCCACGATGGCGCGGATGAACCCCTGCTTGCGGGCACTCTCGAACAGCTCGCGGAACTCGCCTTTGCGACCACGAACGAGCGGGGCGAGGATCTCGAGTCGCGTTCCGGACGGCCAGGTCAGGATCGAGTCGGTGAT
>DASURJ010000282.1:0-2154 GCA_036280115.1 Gemmatimonadaceae bacterium | reverse complement strand
GCGGGAGGCTGAACGAGAGCCCCTCGAACAGGAGCTTGTCGCCGTACGCCTTCTTGAGATTGTCGGCGATCACCACGTCGTTGCCCAACCGCGGCGCCGGCGGGATCACGATCTCGTTCTGGCTGATCTTCTCGAACTGATTCTCGCTCGCCAGCTCCTCGTACTTCTGGATACGCGCCTTGCTCTTCGACTGCCGGGCGCGCGGCGACATGCGCACCCACTCGAGCTCGCGCTCCAGCGTCCGCTGCCGAGCCGACGCCTGCTTCTCCTCCTGCGCGAGACGCGTGCGCTTCTGCTCGAGCCAGCCGGAGTAATTCCCCTCGTACGGCACGCCGCGTCCGCGGTCGAGCTCGAGGATCCACTTCGCGACGTTGTCGAGGAAGTACCGATCGTGCGTGATGGCCACGACGGTGCCCGGGAACGCCTCGAGGTGATGCTCGAGCCACGCAACACTCTCGGCGTCGAGGTGGTTCGTGGGCTCGTCGAGGAGCAGCATGTCCGGCTCCTCGAGCAGGACCCTGCATAACGCGACGCGTCGCTTCTCACCGCCAGACAGGTTCGTCACCTCGGCGTCCGCGGGCGGGAGGCGCAGCGCGTCCATGGCCACCTCGATCTTGTTGTCGAGGTTCCACAGGTCGTGCGCGTCGATCTGCTCCTGCACCTTCGCCTGCCGGTCGAGGAGCTTCTGCATGGCGTCGTCGTCCATGGGGTCCGCGAACGCCATCGAGATCTCCTCGAACTCCTTGAGGAGCTTGCGCTGCGAGGCGACGGCCTCCTCGACGTTTCCCTGCACGCTCTTGGTGGGGTCGAGCTGCGGCTCCTGCGGCAGGTAGCCGATGCGCGTGCCGGCGTGCGGCCACGCCTCGCCCTGAAACTCCTGGTCCACGCCAGCCATGATGCGAAGCAGCGACGACTTCCCCGCCCCGTTAGGGCCGAGGACGCCGATCTTCGCGCCGGGGTAGAACGAGAGCCAGATATCGTCGAGGATCACGCGCGAAGGTGGCACCACCTTGCGCAGACCCTTCATCACGTAAATGAACTGAGGAGCCACGAGAACCGGGAACTGGGAACCGGGAACTGGGACCAGGCGACATGGTCACCGCGACTGGTCCAGCGAGGAGCGGAAATGTAACCTTTTGACAGGTCGGCTCCCTAGCCCGGGAACCGGCGCTGCCCGGGACGCACAGGAGGGTCTCAATGCAGCTTGGCTATCTTGCCCGGTTCATCGGGGTGTCGCTGCTCATCCTCGGCTGTTCGCCGCAGGGCGATCGGCCCGACGCGGCAACGGACACCACCACGGGAGCACCGACCACCGTGACGACTCCCCCGCCCCTCACCGGGACCTACTGGCGACTCGTCGCGCTCGGCGACCGCGACGTAGCTGTGGCCGACACCGCGCGCGAGCCGCATCTCACGTTCGGGCCGGATTCGGCGCGCGTGACCGGCTCCGGTGGGTGTAACCGCATGTTCGGCAGCTACACGCTCAACGGCGACAGTATGTCGTTCGTCGGTGTCGGATCGACGAAGATGGCGTGCGCGTCCGGCATGGACATCGAGACGGCGTTCCTCCCGGCACTGGAGCGCGTGTCGCGCTGGCGGATCAGTGGCCAGCACCTGGAGCTCACGGACTCTTCGGGCGCGCTCGTGGCGCGGTTCGAGGGCCGGCCGCCGCGGTAGTCATTCCGAGCGAGCGTCAGCGAGTCGAGGAATCGCAGTGTGCTGGTAGAGGGGCTCTCCATCCGGATGACTGCGACTCCTTGCTGCCGCTCGGAATGACACAGCGCTCTACGCGCGCGCTCCGCTCGGAATGACAGGGGCTACCGCTTCGCCTGCGTACGCCTCAGGCGACCCTTTTCGTCCAGCTGCTCGATACGCGTGCGGATCTTCCGCACGTAGCCTAACGTCTCGCGGTAGCGCCACCGCGGCACTTCCGGTGCAACGGTCTCGACGTTGCTCCACGTACGCTTGTCGAGCGACCGGGCGACGCACGCGCGCTGTGCCTTGAGAATGGTCCCTTCGCCGGCATTGTAGCTCGCGAACATGAACTCGCGGCGATCCGCGTGGATCGAGTCGCGCTCCCAGCGGCGCCAGAGCGTGCGGTTGTGCAGGATGCCGGCGGCGATGTTCCACTCCGGGTCGTCGATCGCGCCGAAG
>DASURJ010000281.1:0-12336 GCA_036280115.1 Gemmatimonadaceae bacterium | reverse complement strand
CGTCGCGCCACGCAGTACGCACGTACCCCGCATACACGCGCGCGCTGTCCGCTTCCCCCGCCTCGCTGAACGCCTGCGCCATCCAGTAATCGAGCTCGCTGATCGGGACGTAGCGCCCCATCGCATCGAGGCGCGTCGCGTACCCGGAACGTAGCGTCGCGACCGCATCGCGCGGACGTCCGAGCGCGCGCTGCGCCTTCGCGAGCTCCACGGTCGTACGCACCCAGCCCTCGGCCGGCGTCCATTTCGCGAGGGTGAGCTCGCGCTCCGCGTCTGCGTAACGCCCACCCTGCAGCGCAACGAGTCCGCGGACGTGGTGATGCAAGCGCCAATCACGACCATAGAAGCTCCGAGCACACCCTGCTTCGAGCGTATCCGCCGTGGCGCGGAGCCTGAGCGTGTCGCCGGTGGGCGCGTACGCGTCGGCGGCCAGGGCGTGGTGCCAGCAGAACGCTCGCGCTTCCGTCGACGGGAGCGGGACCGGAACCGACGTTCGGAATCGCGTGTGCGCCGGCGCCTCGAACCGGCGCGCCGCTTCCGCGTGGTCGCCGAGGAGTCGGAGATTGTCCGCGTGCACCATGTCACCAAATCCCGCGGCGCCCGGAAACTCATTCGTTAGGCGTCCGATCGTGCGGCTCGCCGCCCGGAGCTGTCCGCGCTCCCGCTCGAGGACTGCCCGAAGATCGAACGCGGTTTCGCGCCAGTCCGCCGCGGAGCGCGCCTCCATGGTCGCGACGACGGAGTCCGCTGTCTCATACCGGCGGGCAACCACCAACATCCGCGCGAATTCGGCGGTCGCCCAGAGCTCGCCCCCCGACAGCGAGAGCGCACGCTGCATCGACGGCAGGGCGGAGTCGGGCCGGTGCATGTACGAGAACGACCACGCGAGCGCCGCCCACGCCCAGGCGCCGTCGGGTTGTGTGCGGATCCATCGCCGCGCCCACTCCGCTGCGCTACGGTAGTCGCCCGCCAACCATCGTCCGCTCACGATGGTCGAGAAGCCAAGACACGGGGTACACGGGCCCGCCCCGGCCTCCATTGCCAGCGAGTCGAGCGCCAGCGCGCGGATCGCGTCGCGCTCCGCCTCAGCGAACTCCCCGTGCGAGTTCAGAATCGAATGGAGGAGTTGATGAGCGCGCGGGTCACGTGGGTAGCGACGCACCAGCCCACGCGCGAGCGCCTGGCTTCGCTCACGCTCCCCGGACACGAACGCATCCTGGGTGTCCTGATGCATGCGGTCGAACTCGGTGGCGCGGTCGGCGTGGCGTGCCATCGTCTCCCGCAGGCGCCGCGTGAGCGCCGTGTCGTTCGAGGAAATCGCCGCGTTCAGACGCGCGCGAACGACGGCGATGAAGCCGGAGTCCAGCGCGATGGCCGCGTCGAGCTCCCGCTTGTACTCGCTGAGCCGTCCCGCCTTCCCGACCTCGAGCGCACGCATGTAGTGCTCGTACGCCTCGACGCTCGACGTCTCCAGCTCGGCGAGGTGCGGACCTGGGATTGTCACATCGGCCGCGTTCAGGATGCGCGCGGCCGCTTCGTCAGCCATTGCGAGCGCGTTGGCACGCGTCAGCACGGCGCTATGCGCGAGCCCGCCCGTCCCGACATCGTGGATGGCCAGATCGAGCACGAGGTTCGCCCCGTCACGAGCGAGCGTCCCGTGCGCTTCGATCGTCGCCCCCACACGTAGCGCGAGATCGCGCGCCACCGCGTCGTCGAACGCGCCCCGCCAGGCTTCCCCGCGGCGAACGATCACTGCCCGCACCCGTGCCTGGGGCACGACCTCGACCGCCCCGATACGCGCGAGCTTGCCGGTTATCATCTCGGGGAGCCCATCGGCGAGCCACGCGATCGTCGAATCGTCGGAGCGAACGTGGAGCGTCAGCACCGCGATGACCGGTTTGCGCGGATCGCCTGGATGCACGCCGTTCGACCGCTTGGCGCCCAGGACCGCGCCGGCCAGCGCGAACAGCCCGATCGCGCTCACGGCGAGCACCCTGAGTGGAGCCCACATCGCTCTCGTTCGCGACCACGGCCCGACTGGTGTCGTCCCTGACTCGTCACCGCTGACCGCCGGCGTGCGGGGCGGCGAACCCGCGTCGGGCAGCGCCCGATCCGACGAAGCAGGTGATACCGCTGCGGGTATTGCCGGTGAAAACGCCTGCAAGGCCACGTGCGCTGACACGAGCGGGACCGGCGTCTCGGCCGTGACGTTGCCGGCACTCGACGGCGACATGGCGGCGAGTTGCTCGCGAATGCGCGCGGCGAGCTCGCGAACCGGAGGTTCGGGGACGAGCTCGAAGTCGCGGCTCAGCCTCGCCTTCAGCCGGTCGTACTCATCGAGCGCGTCCACGAGCGCGGCACGAGTTCCTTCCGCCTTCGTGGCGTTGATCAGAAACAGCGCGGCGTCGGCCGAGAGAGGCTCGGCGTCGAGCCAGCGTGCCGCGAGCGCGTGACACTCGGCCCAGCGACGCGCGCGTGCAAGCGACGCACACTGCCGAGCGCACTCCTTGATGAATACCGTCTCGAGACGACGTCGCTCGCGCGAAACCCACTGCTCGAAGGCCGGGCTGTCGTCCACGTGCACGCCATCGAGGAACGGGCCGCCGTACAGCTCGACGGCGCGCGCCGAGTCCTGAGCCTCCGCCGCCTCGGTCAGATCGAGGGCATCCACGCCGAGTCCGGCCTCCGGCGCGAGCGCCACGGTCGAGTCGCGGGTGGTGATGGCGCGTTGGCCGAGCGCGCGCCGGAGCGAGGAGAGCGCGTTGCTCAGGGAGTGGCGGGCGCGTGCCTCGTCCTGCTCCGGCCAGAACATGCCGAGGAGCGTGTCCCGCGGCACGGGGCGGCGCGCCATCGCGAGGACTGCGAGTAGCGCGAGCTTGAACCGGCGCTTCGCGAGCGACGTGTCTTCATCACCGGTAGCTCCGACGAGCGTCAGCCGACCGAGCGTGATGAGTCGGAAGTGTTTATCCCGCAACATGTTGACACGGTGAGATCGAGGTGAATTGCGGCGCTACGATTGAGGCGCAACGCAGCACCTCAATCGACCTTCAGGAGGACCAATGACATATCGGAAACACCGGACGACCACCCGCCTGGCCGTGGTCGTTGCTGCAACGTTCGCCGTCTCGGCGACAGTCGATGCGCAGCGTCCCGCATCGCGACGTGCGGCACCAGCACGATCGGACGCCCATGAGATGAACGACGACCGCCTGACGGGCCTCTCGCTCGGGCTCCACACGATTGCGGTTCCGGGCATCACCATCTCGTCCTCGTCGCCCGGGTTCGACGGATCGTTCGAGACGAAGCTCGGGCCGGGTGTCGGCGCGATGGTGGCGTACGGGTTCAACCGCACGTTCAGCGCGTTTGCGTCGCTCGATCTGGCAAAGCAGCCCACCGGCGCGGATGTGGAGCCGCACGGAAGCTTCGGCCTCATGCACGTGATGGTGGGGGCTCGCGCGAACCTGCCGATCGGCGGCGCGAACACCGTTCCGTACGTCAGCGCGAGCGTGGGCCGGCGGGCCATGGGCGCGCGCGTCACCGACGAGGAGTGGGGGGGCGAGTCGGCCGATATGTCCTTCTCGGGCAAGTCGTTCGCGCTCGGGGGTGGAATACAGCGCTTCTTCTCGCCGTCGCTCGCCTTCGACGGTGGTGTGGACATCGGCTTCGGGAAGCTCGACCAGCTCGAGTACAACGGCGAGAAGGCCACGATCATCGTGGACGGCAGCACGAGCATCCGCTTTCGATTCGGTCTGACCTGGCGCCCTGCTGGCCGCCGGTCCGCCTGACCCGAACGCCTCATGACATCGATCCGGTCGCGTCGCGACGGCGCGGCCGGCAACCATAACGACACTGAACGACGAGGGACACCATGATTTCGACGCTTTCGGCCGCGGTCCGCCACGCGCGGCCACCATCCTTCAGGCGAGCCGCGCTAGTTCTCTTTGCCGGCGTGCTGACCGGCGCTGTGGGCTGTGGCGGCGGCGACTCGCCGACCCAGCCACAGAACAGTCCGTACGGTGAGTATGCGCTCCGACAGATAGACGGCGCGGCTCCGCCCGTGCAGGTGCATAACGGCCCGTGGCTGGACCGCGGGAGCATGCGGTTCTACAACAACCTGAAACTCCGCGTCACGGGCGGCGAGGTGCATCTCCATGACGACGGCACCTTCTACGTGGGGCTGGAGCTGAGCGGTGTCGGGGACGGGGAGCAGGTTGCGGACACGATGGAGTACGAGGCCGCCTTCAAGCTGATCGACGGCGAGCTCATTCTCATCGCCGAGGGTCAGCGCGTCCCCATCGGAACGGTGGAGGATGGCGAGGTGACGTTTGGCTTCGACCTGATGGGCAAGGGCGTGTTCAACCAGCTCACGTTCCGGAGGTGAGCGATGATCACGCGCATTTCCTTCCGCTGCCGCATGGCGAGGCTTGCCAGCGGGCTCGCGGTCATGGCGATCGCGACGAGCGTCTCCTCGGCGCAGTCGCCGAACGAGCAGTCGGCGTACGTTGCCCTGAGTTACACGACGGTGGGCGGCCTGCCGCCGCTGCCGCCGAGCACTGACTCGTTAGGCGTGAGAGGCGGGTCGGGCTTCGTCCTGCACGGCCGGCTTGGCCACATGTCGCGGCAGGGCGGTCTCTCGCTGAAGGCCTACGGTGTCGGTGTCGAGTTTCCGGTCGGGCGCGTGAACGTCGGCGGGACGCTCGCGTATCTGTCGGCGAGCTGCGGCGAGCTGTGGGCGGGCGACACGGATTGCGCCGGCGACGTCATGGTCGGCGGCACGGTACGCACGACGCTCGCGACGAAAGCGCTCACGGGCTCCGCTCCGCCGCCGAAGCGGGCGCGCGGAACACGGGGCACGCGCGCGCCGCGACCGGCGCACGAGAATACGCTGCTCGTGGGGTTCGACGGGTCGTTAGGCTTCTCGCCGCGGCAGGGCGAGCAGGCCCTCGCCATTGCGGGCGGCGTCCCGACGGCGATCGTCCTCACGCGTGGCAGCGTCAGGATCCTGCCGTTCATCACGCCCGGGCTCGGCTACGGGCGACTCGGAAACGTCTCGTACTTCGAGGATGAGCCGCCGAAAGCGCACGGCGCGGTTGCCTTCATGCTCGGCGGCGGGCTCGGGGTCGAGTTCGGCACGTCCGGCGTGGGCGCATCGGTGGGCTTCCAACGGGTGTTCAAGTCGTCGGGGGGCGCTACTCAAGTCGGCCTGGGCATGACGTGGCGCGGCGCCTAGGTCATCCCGAGCGAAGCGAAATTGGGGTCAGAGTCGAATATCATCCTGATTACGCAGGACGTGGTGATTTTCGCGCCGGAGCCGTTCGCCATTATCGGGTCCCGGCCGCCGCGAGCACGGCCTGAATCGACTCTGGCCCCTCTTTCCCAAACGCCATGCACCCAACGGATTTCGAGATCGAGCCCGGGATTCCGTTCGGCGAGTGGCTGCATCAGGAGATGGCCGCCGGTGTGCACTTCGAGCGTAACGGGTTCATGCCCGAACGCGTGCGCGCCGTCGCCGATCGCCTTCAGCAGGATCGCTCGGACACCGAGCGCTTCATCGTCGAGATCCCGTGGCTCGACGCATTCACGGCCTTCACCGCGCCGGGACGGTACATCTACTTCGGTCGGCGACTGTTGGAGCGCTGCCCCGACGAGGATACGACGGCATTCGTGATTGCTCACGAAATCGCCCACCACGACCTCGGGCATCTCAATCTCTTCAGCGGTCGCTTCTCGCGACACGCCTCTCGCCTGTCCCCGGGCGCGCTCGCGATCTTGTTCTTCCGCCTTCTGCAAAAGCGCATCTACAGCCCCGAGTGGGAGCTGGCTGCGGATCGCCGTGCGATCGAACTGTGCCTCACCGCCGGCTACGACGGTGCGAAGTGCCTCTACATCTTTCGCATCCTCGAGATCATTGCACTCGACTACGGGGACCTCGGGATGGTGTTCGGGCTCGATACCGAGTCCGACCAGGAGCTCTCGCCCGAAGCGAGCATTATCACCAAGGCTCGCATCTGGCTGTACCAGCGACGACGTGGGTACCTGCCGATTCAGGATAGATTGGCGATGGCGCGCGAACACCTCGAGGCGTTGCTCGGCCGACGCGTGACCATCCCGTTCACTGTCCGCTCGGTGCGTCGCTGACGCTCGCCGCGACCCGCTGCGCGACCTCCGGGGCGACGTTGCCGCCCGTAATCAGCGCGACGACAGGTCCGGACCGTGACGACCCACCTCCGCGCATGAGCGCGGCCACGGACGCAGCACCCGCGGGCTCGGCGACGATCCGCTCACTCCCGAGCAGGAGACGCATGGCCTCCAGCAGGTCGTCGTCCGTCACGAGGACCATCTCGTCGACGAGCGCCCGGATCCCGGTAACGTTAGGCGCTGTCGGACGCGTCGTCGCGAGACCGTCCGCGATCGTATCGGCGGTCTCCGTCGTGATCACGTGACCCGCCTTCCACGACCGGTAGTACGCCGGTGCGCCGGTTGCCTGAACGCCGACCACGCGGACGTCAGCACGCACCGACTTCGCCGCCGCGGCCACGCCGCGAACGAGCGCCGAGTCGCCCACGGGAACCACCAGGGTGGCAACCCCGGGTAACTGCTCGACGATCTCGACGCCGATCGTCCCGGCGCCGGCGGGAACGTCGTCGCTCGTCGCATCGTCGAGGAGAAACGCGTCACCCCCCGCCACATATGATTCGGCCGCCTCGCGAGCGTCCTCGATCCCGCGTCCCACCTCGGTGAGGTGCGCCCCGAGTCCCCGAATGCGCTCGGCCTTTCGAGCATTGACGCCTAACGGGACGAAGATCCGCGCCGCCACCCCGAGCTCGCGCGCGGCCCAGGCAACCGCCGCGCCGTGGTTGCCGGTGCTCGCCGCCACGACCTCGGACACCCGCGTCCGCTGCGTTCGGGTCCAGAGCGCGACGTACGCGCCGCGCACCTTGAACGACCCGGTCGGCAGCTCGTTCTCGAGCTTGAGGTACACGTCCCGCCCGATGTGCGCCGAGACGGCTGTCGCCCTGACGAGACGCGACGGGCCGAACCGCGTGCCCACGAGCTCGCGGGCAGCCCTCGATCCCGAGAGTGGCACCGGGTGTGTCACGGACGGATGCCTCCGCGCCGGCGGGCCTCGCCATCGAGTGAATCGTACAGCGCACGGCGAAGCTCCTTGCGAGGCACGATCTCGGCGCCGAGCTCCAGGTAGGCGTCGGTCTGTGGGTCGTACACGGGCCACACCGGCCATTTCCCGCGCGCGGGCGCTCCGTTCGGATCCGCGTTCGCAGCGAACGCGACCCAGTAGTCGCTCATCGCGTCGGCCAGAGTGGAGTCGTACGGCGCTACACCAAGCTCCACGAGGATGGGGCGCGGGCGCCCGAAGACGAACGTGATGTCCGACGCGTGCACGGCGCCGACGCGGCGTCGATTCACCGTGTCCTGCGCGCTGCGCGTGAAGTGGTACAGGTAGGCGCGCTGCCCCTTCGCGGTCATGAGCCGTGCGAACGCGCGAGCCGGCGCACCGAACGCTTCATGACTTTCATCTGCGTTGCTCCCCACGATGACGGGCATGAGGTTCGCCGTACCCGTAGCGAGCGCGGAGTCCACGGGCATGGGAAGCGTGCGACCGTCAATGACGGGGCGATGCGCGATCCCACCCGGGAAGCGTCCGCCTGGCCTTATGAGCGCCACGAACGCCGCGAGCAGTGAGTCGGCGGGCACCGCGCGCAGGCGTGCCGCGGCCCTCGCACCGCGCCCGGTGATGCCGAGCGCCTCGGCGAACCGTTCGCCGTCGGCGAGGGCGGAGTCGCGCCCGCGGGTCGCTCGCCCGACGCCGACGCCACTCTGCATGATGGCCGAGGCGAACAGGCCACGTGCTCGAGGCGACGCGACGAGCGCACCGACCGAGAATCCGCCCGCCGATTCGCCGAAGATCGTCACCCGCGACGGGTCGCCGCCGAAACGCTCGATGTTGCGCCGCACCCACTCGAGCGCCGCGATCTGGTCGAGAAGCCCGTAGTTTCCCACGGCGCCGTCGGGGGACTCGGGAGCAAAGGCAGGGTGGGCGAGAAAGCCGAAGGGCCCGAGCCGATAGTTGAGCGTGACGACGACGGCGCCCTTGTCAGCGAGTCGAGCGCCGTCATGGCGCTCCTCTCCGCCGAAGCCAGCCCAGAACCCGCCACCGTGGATCCAGACCATGACGGGCCGCCGGCCGCCTAACGACGTCGTCCAGACGTTGAGGTACAGGCAGTCCTCGGCGATGCCCGCCGAGTAGGGGTCGATGTCGCCGTACGGCTGGTGCTGCACGCAATTGCGGCCGAGTCGCTCGGCGGGACGCACGCCGTTCCAGCGCCCGACCGGCTGCGGAGGCCGCCATCGAAGGTCGCCGACGGGAGGGGCCGCGTAGGGGACGCCGCGGAAGACGAGCATGCCCGAGGCGGAGTCGACCGACCCGGCGAGCTCGCCGCCGTCCACGGTCACCCGTGGCTGTCCGACCGGGGCAGAGGTGGCAGTCCCCGAGACGCCAGGCGCACAACCGACCAAGGCCGTGACGCCTAGCGAGATGAAGATGCACGTGATCTCCGGTCGACGCGTCATACTCGCCCCCCGTTGTCCCCGATTCCCGATTCCCGATTCCCGATTCCCGATATTGCATTACTCATGCATTGCACCTACTCAGCCTCCTCACGCAAGGGCTCCTAGAATGACAACCCAGATCCGGGACGTCCGCGTTCTCGTGCTCGGAGCATCGCTTTCCAGCACGTCGCTCAACAATCGACTGGCTTCTCTGGCCGCCGCACTCGTCAAGGACAAGGGCGGCACACCGGACCTGACGACGATCGATGCCTTCGACTGCCCGTTCTACGACCGCGACGTCGAGGTCGAGACGGGTCCGCCGGCGGGAGCACAGCGCTTCTGCGAGCGGCTTCAGGCCGCCGACGCGTTGATGATTGCCTCACCCGAGTACAACGCGTCGATGCCCGCCGCGATCAAGAATCTGATCGACTGGCTCTCACGGTTCCGTCCGCAACCGCTGAACGGCAAGCAGGCGCTGCTCCTGTCGGCGTCGCCGTCGATGGTTGGCGGAAACCGCGGGCTCTGGGCGCTTCGGATCCCGCTCGAGCACCTCGGCACTCGCGTGTACCCGGACATGTTCTCGCTCGCACAGGCGCACCAGGCGTTCGCCGACTCGGGTCGGCTGACGGATGACGCCCTTCAGGAGCGGCTCGAGCGCACGTTAGGCTGCTTCCTCGAGCTCGTCGAGGCGGCAAAGCACTACAAGCACCTCAAGAAGGTCTGGGTGGAGTTTCTGGGCGAGCGCCCCGACGCCGCGACGGATCGGGTCGAGGAGTCGGAGGTGGCAGCGTAATGATGCGTTAGGACTCTGACCCCTTATCAGCAATGCGAACGCGGGAAGGCGAACACGGACCGACGGAGCAGAACGCGTGTCTTCCGCATCAACGAGGCAATACCAGCGCCGCGTCGACAGGCGCGTGTCGCGCAACGACGAGCGACATCATGAGCTGCCCATTTGCGAGCGCCTCGCGATCGCGCGCGCTCAGCGTCGCTAGCCCGGACGCCGACATCCCCGACGGGCCCGTCAGTGTGTGCACCACGCGGGACCGACCCGCCGCGTCGTGACGACGCAGCACGACCGCCTGTACCCGTGGCGCCTGCACACCAGCAACACGAACGTCGTACCGCAGCGCCCCGGTGATCCGATCGTACGTGAACGAGCCCCGCGCCACGCCAGCCGCGGTCGGCGACCGTCGCGTCGTGGCCGTGAAAGTCACGGGCCCCGGTGCTCTGCCGTTCACGAGTGGCGGCGTCGTGAACGGCGCGCGCCGCCGCGAGCCGAGCTGCTCGAATGCGTAGCCCATCGATACCAGCCGGACGTCACTGAACGGCCGGCCGACGAGCTCGATCCCTACCGGCAATCCGTCCGCCGTGAAGCCGGCGGGAACGCTGAGCGCGGGCAGGCCAGTGACCGCGCTGAGCCCACACGTCGAACCCAGTTGCGGGTCACCGACGAGAACAGGTTTCCGGCGCATGGTCGGGTACACCAGCGCATCCACACGGAGGCTGTCCATGATCGCGATGATCCGCTCGCGCGCCACCCGCTGCCGCGAGAGCGCTCGGCGATACCGTTCGCTGTCACGCGTGCCCACGCTGTCCGCCAGCCGGAACCGCGCCTCGAGCGCGCCGCTCTCGAGTCCCGTGGCGAGCATGTCCGCGATCGACCTAACGCGCGCGTTCGGCGTGCGAGCGAGGTAGTCGATCATGTCGTACTTGTGCTCGAAGTTGATGACGCTCGTGTTCGCGAGCAGGCTGTCGAAGCCGGCGATGTTCACACGGATCGTGTCCGCACCTGCGGCCTTCATCGCGCGAACCGCCGATCGAATCGTGTCGAGAATCTCGCCATCGGCATCGGTGAAGTAGTTCATCAGGATGCCGATACGCGCGCCGCGCAGCGCATCCTTCGACAGCGAATCGGCGAACCGCGGAACGGGTCGGCTGGCCAGGACGCGCGTCGCCGAGTCCGACGGATCCATTCCCACGGAGATATCGAGCGCGATCGCCAGGTCGGTGACCGATCGCGCGAGTGGCCCAGCAATGTCCTGCGTGTGCGAGAGCGGCTGGATCCCCGTACGGCTCACGAGTCCCTGAGTCGGTCGGAGCCCGGTGAGGTTCCCGAAGGCGGACGGGATGCGAATCGACCCGCAGGTGTCCGAGCCCCAGCCGACCGCGGCGAAGCTCGCGGCGATGGCGGCGCCGGTGCCACCGCTCGAGCCGCCGGGGCAGCGACGCGGATCGTACGGGTTTCGCGTCTGTCCCACGAGCGAGCCGATCGTCGTGATGCCGGCCGCGAGCTCGTGCATGTTCGACTTGCCGATGATGACGGCGCCAGCCTCACGCAGCCTGCGCACGACGAACGCGTCATCAGCCGTCTGGTGATCCGCGAGCGCGAGCGACCCGCCGCTCGTCGGCATGTCGGCCGTGTCGAAGTTGTCCTTCAGGATGATCGGGATGCCGTGCATCGGCCCGCGTACGCGCCCCTGTCGTCGTTCCTCATCCAGGCGCCGCGCATCGGCGCGCGCGTTCGGGTTGAGCCGCACCATCGCATTGAGTGCCGGCCCCTGACGATCGTATGCCGCGATCCGGGCGAGATACGCGTCCACGAGCTGGACCGACGACGTCCGCCCGGCCGCCATGGCGCTCTGAAGCTCGGTGATCGTCGCCTCGTGAACCTCGACCGAGCGACGCGCGGGGGTGACCTGTGCGGCGAGAGGCGCGGCGGCGATCGCCGTCGCCGTCATCGCACGCGACAGCGCGACGCGAATCATGGTGGTCATACCGTACCCGTCAGAACGCGAGGCTGAACCCGGCAACGAACCGTGACTGCTCTCGCTCGAAGTCGCGCATCACCTCCCCGAGCAGCCGGACATTGCGCCGAAGAACGTAGTGCACCCCCACACCCCCCGTGTGATACCGCGAGACGAAGCCTGGGCCTTCGTCCTCCTCGCCGAGCCGCAGAGACAGCACCGGCGCGTCCGCGTCGATCCAGTTCCAGAGCCCCGTCACCCACCAGCGCCCTCCGGGCCCCGTTGGCCAGTACAGCAGTTCCGCCATCGCGGCATCGGACGTGGTAGAGAACGGCCGAGTCGCGCCGCCCGGGCATGGCGACGCAACGGAGCAGCTCCCGAGGAATGGGTCGTCATCCCAGCGGCGCAGTAGCTGAAAGTTCAGCTCCCCTATGCTGCCTAACGGGACCGTCCCATCCGGACCGAACACGCGGACATAGCTCTTCGTGCCCTCCGCCTGCTCGCGGCCATAGTAACCGAACGCGCCCAGGCGCACCGGGCCCACGTCCTGCGACACCCGGAGTGCCACGTTCTTGAAGTCATCGCGATCGTACTGCCGGTTGTTATCCGCCGCCGAGAGCCCCTGCCCGTTCACGACCTCGAAGACGAGATCGGTGCCGTCTCGCGGCGACCATGTCGCCATGAGCCCGCGATCGTACGTGAGATCGGCGCGCGTATCACCGACCCGAACTCGGTAGGGTTGATAATCCTCGTACTCGAGCCTCAGCTCACGCTTGAACATCGGGTCGGACACCTGGAACTGCCCCGCCATCACGCTGACCCTGCTGCCGCCGATGTCCGTGAACTGCACGTACGCATCCTCGAGCCCGGCCACCTCGCCGCGTTCGCTCAGCAGGAAGTACATGTAGTAGCTGATCTTGTCCGCGACCTGCCCGCCGCTCAGCAGCTTCACGACCCAGGGCGTTTGCTGATCGGCGGCAACCTGTCCGCCTCGGGCACGGGCGTACGCCGCCATGTACGC
>DASURJ010000280.1:0-3326 GCA_036280115.1 Gemmatimonadaceae bacterium | reverse complement strand
GCCGCCCGCGCACCGGGTCGAGCCTCAGGATCACGTCGCGCAACAATCGGCGGACTGGCGTGATCGGATACTCGCGCGAGTAGTGGTCGATCGCGAGAAGCCCGCCCGGTTTCACGTAGCCGGCGAGCGCGGCAATCGTCTCTTCCGGCGCAGGCGTGTGCTGGATGACGCCGAGACACACCACCGCATCGAAGGAGTGCGGCGCCACCGGCAGGGCTCGAATGTCGGCCTGACAGACGAAGTACTGCTTCGCGTGACCACAGTTCGCGTAGTTGGCGTCTACCGCGGAGGACAGGTCCGCGGCGACGACCCGCGCACCGGCCGCGAGCAGGATCTCGGTGAAGCGACCCGCGCCGCATCCGGCTTCGAGCACCGTCTTCCCGCGAACGGCATCGAGGGAGCCACCCAGGCATCGAGCGAGGCGGTCACGCGAGATCGTGGTTGTCGTGTAGGAGTCGAGCTGCGACCGCCGGAACTGCATCCACTGCCACCCGAAGGCGGCGGCGTAGCCGTCGGACTCCACGAATCGAGGGATTCCGCGCACGATCGGAACCCGGCACCCGGCGAGACACCGGAGCGCCTCCGCGAACCTCAGATCCCGACGATCGACGACGCCCCCGCTCGGCTCGAGTGGGGCGCCGTGCGGCCGGCAGCGGAGCTCGGGCGGAACGCGCATGACGTGCTGCCTAACGAGTCGCCCCGGCGGCCGCGCGTCCGGCCGGGCGCTCACCCTCCAGAGGCGACGTGTCCGGGATGCGGTCGGCCGACCTGACCGTGACCGAGTGGCGGAACACACACAGGTACGGTCCGGGGAACTGCTCCGAATGCTGCAGCTGTTCGGTGTCGGGCTCGACGTCGAGCGTGGCCGCGTACAGGATGCCGTCGATGTCTTCGACATTGCCCCGTCCCATCCAGAGCCCGACCAGGTACGTGCCCGGCTTGAGCCGGAGGTCCTCGAGCGCGAATTCGACCTGCGCGTCGTCACCAGGCGCCAAGGACACGAAGCGGCCCTGCATGGCGGTGTTGGCGTCTACCAGGCGGTACCCGCTCGCGTCGTAGATCGTGATCCCCACGTTCGCGCTGTCGACGGCCGACGCCGCGACGATGCGAACCTGCACTCGCAGGCGACTGCCGGGGCACGCGATCGCGCGCGGCGACCCGTCGTGCCGCTCGGGAGCGAACCGGAGCGAGACGAAACGCGCCTTCCCCGAGCCGAAATGTTCGGCGCTCGACAGGTCGGTCGTGTCGGCAGGAGCGGATGCGAGCATTGCCTGATAGCGCGCGGCAACGGTGATGGGGTCCGCGTCGAGCACCAGCCGTCCGGCATCGAGGAGGATGGCCCGGGAGCAGAGCGACACGACTGCGCCCATGTTGTGGCTCACGAACAGGACCGTCCGCCCGCGCCGCGCCACGCTGCCCATCTTCCCGAGGCACTTTTTCTGGAACGCGGCGTCTCCGACCGCGAGCACTTCGTCGACGACGAGGATGTCGGGCTCGAGATGGGCCGCGACGGAGAACGCGAGCCGCATGTACATGCCGCTCGAGTAGTGCTTCACCTGCGTGTCGATGAAGCGCTCGACCTCAGCGAATTCGACGATCTCGTCGAACTTCGCAGTGATCTCCGCGCGCCGCATGCCGAGGATCGCCCCGCTGAGAAACACGTTCTCGCGCCCCGTGAGGTCGGGGTGGAAACCCGTCCCCACCTCGAGCAGTGAACCCACGCGCCCCTCCAGATCGGCGACCCCGGCGGTCGGCTCGACGATGCGCGAGAGGATCTTGAGCAGGGTGCTCTTGCCCGAGCCGTTCCGTCCGACGATCCCGACGACGTCACCGTGATGGACGTCGAAGGACACGTCGCGCAGTGCCCAGAACCGTTCAGGCGCTCGACGTGCGCCGCCCCCGCGGAGCACCTTGGTGGCATCGCGAACCCCGTCGGCGAGCGCTTCGCGAATCGTGCGGAGGGCCGCCCGCCCGCCGAGCTGATACTGTTTCCCGAGGCCACGGGCCCGGATGGCGAGGTGCGGCTCGCGCGTTACCACTGCGGCTGGGTCAGACGACATCGGCGAACGTCCGCTCCATGCGGCGGAAGAAGAACGCTCCGGTCACGAGCAGCGCGATCGCCGCGAGCGCCGACACCGCGATCATCGGCCCGGGCCGCGTGTTGGTGCCGAGCAGCGCCCATCGAAAGCCTTCCACGACACCGACCATCGGGTTCAGTGCGTACAGCCCGCGCCACTGCTCGGGAAGCAGGCTGCTCGGATAGGCGATCGGCGTTGCGAACATCCAGAGCTGGGTCAGGAAGGGCACGACGTGTCGAACGTCGCGGAACTGGACGTTCAACGCGGACAGCCAGAGCCCGACGCCGAGCGACGTGACGAAGGCGAGCGCGACGAACGCGGGGAGCCACACGACGTTTGCGGTCGGGGCGACTCCGTGGTACCACATCAGACCGAACAGCAGCGGGAACGTCAGCGCGAAATCGACGAGGCCCGCGAGCACGGTCGCGAGCGGGATCGTCAGCCGCGGGAAGTAGACCTTCGTGATGAGGTTCGCGCTCCCGACGAGGCTGTTCGACGCCGTCGCGAGCCCCGTCGCGAAGAACGTCCAGGGCATGAGGGCGGCGTACGCGAACAGCGAGTAGGGAACGCCGTCCGACGGCACCCGCGCGAGCCGGCCGAAGAACAGCGTGAACACCAGCATCGTGAGGAGCGGCTGCAGGACCGCCCACGCGACGCCGAGAATGGTCTGCTTGTAGCGCACCTTGAGGTCGCGCCAGACGAGGAAGTAGAGCAGCTCGCGATAGGCAACGACCTCACGGAGGCGCAACGCTACCCACCCGCGGGTAGGCTCGATGCGCAGCGTGTTCGAGCGAACGGAAGCGTGTGTCACCGCGGAGGCCGAATAGCAAGCAGCATACCCGCCACTGCCTAGCGGGAGGCAGCAGCCAGCGACGGTGGATCGCGCCGCGGCGCTCCGACGAATCTTGCGACTTTTCGATGCCGGTCGCGCCGCGGTGCGATCCTACCTTCCCGCCCATGTCCAAGCTACGGCAGGACTTCGGCGAAATGGGCGAGCGAGTGGCGGAGCGCTGGCTCCGAAAGCGTGGCTGGCGGGTATTACAGCGGCGTTTTCGCAGCGGGCATCGCGACATCGATCTCGTCGCCGAGCGCGACGGGACGGTGGCGTTCGTGGAGGTGAAGGCGCGTCGCGGCACGGAGTTCGGCGACCCGGTCGAGGCGGTGCACTGGCGGAAGCAGCGTGAGCTGTCGAGGTCGGCCGCGGTCTGTATCGACCGCCACGGGCGACCGACCGACTCCTACCGGTTC
>DASURJ010000279.1:0-2870 GCA_036280115.1 Gemmatimonadaceae bacterium | reverse complement strand
CCGACGCGGGTCCGCATCCTCGACGCGCTCGCGCAAAGCGAGCTCTGCGTATGCGATCTCGCAACATTGATTGGGCTATCCGAGTCGGCCGTGTCACACCAGCTCCGTCTGCTGCGGAACCTCCGCCTCGTCAAGGCGCGGCGCGAGGGACGGATGGTGTTCTACTCGCTCGACGATCGGCACATCATCACGCTCTTCCGCCAGGGCCTGCGGCACGTGCAGGAGACGGGCGCGAGGACCTCGAAGCGCGGGGCGGCTCGTCCCGCGGGCAGGCTGAAAGTCGCGCCCACCGGAGTCGGCGCGCGATGAGCCCGCCGGCCACAGCATCCGCCGCTCCCGACGTCGCCTGCACGCGTTGCGCGGTTCACGCCGAGTCCGTCTTCCGCGTGGAAGGCCTCTGCTGTGGAGAAGAAGCCAAGATCCTGGAGCGGCGGCTCCGGCCGCTCGAGGGCGTCGAAGAGCTGTATGCCGACGTCGTCGGTCAGCGGCTGCACGTGAAGTACGACGCCGCCGTCCTTTCGACGAACAGCATCGTGGACGCGGTCGCCGAGACCGGCATGCGGGCGTGGCTGGAGCACGAGAAGCCCATGACCGCGCCGAGCTCCGCGTCGCGCGGCCGGCTCGTCGCTGTTTCCGCCGTGGCGCTTGCGACCGGCCTGGCGCTGCAGTTCGCCGGCTACGCGGAGCGCTGGTGGGTGCTCTCGTATCTCGTGGCCGTTGCTGCGGGCGGGGTCTATACCGGCCGGCGGGCGCTGCAGTCGCTGCGGGTGCGCATCCTCGACATCAACGTCCTCATGTTGATTGCGGTCGCCGGCGCGATGCTGCTTGGCGAGTGGTCCGAGGCGGCCACCGTCGTGTTTCTCTTCGCGATCGCGCAGTGGCTCGAATTGCGCAGCAAGGATCGCGCACGCGAGGCGATTCGCGCGCTCATGGATCTGTCACCCGCGACAGCGCGGGTCCGCCATGGCGATCACGAGGAGAGCGTGCCGGTGGAGCAGGTGGAGATCGGCGCGATCATGATCGTGCGCCCGGGTGAGAAGATTCCGCTCGACGGCGTCGTGCTGTCGGGCCGCTCGGACGTGAATCAGGCGCCGATCACGGGCGAATCGCTGCCCGCCGAGAAAGGCGTGGGCGACGAGGTCTTCGCCGGTTCGATCAACGGACACGGCTCGCTCGAAGTAAGGGTCACGCGACGGCAGCGCGACACGACGCTTGCGCGCATCATCCATCTGGTCGAGGCGGCGCAGGCGCAGCGTGCGCCGTCACAGCAGTTCATCGATCGCTTCGCGCGCTGGTACACGCCTGGTGTCATCGCTCTGGCCATCGCTCTCGTGGTCGTGCCGGTGAGCATGGGAGGCATGTTCACGGACTGGTTCTACCGCGCGCTGGTAGTGCTCGTGATTTCGTGTCCCTGCGCGCTGGTGATCTCCACTCCGGTGTCGATCGTGTCGGCGCTTGCGGGCGCGGCACGCCGCGGCGTCCTGGTGAAGGGCGGTCTGCACCTCGAGCGGCTCGCTGGGGTCCGCGCGATCGCTTTCGACAAGACCGGCACGCTCACTCGCGCAACCTTGAAGGTGTCGTCCGTCTGGACGCGCGCGGACCTCACACCGGACGCGCTGCTGGCGATGGCCGCGGCGATTGAAGCGCGATCCGAGCACCCGGTTGCGGCAGCGATCGTGGCGGAAGCACGTGCGCGGGGCCTCACGGTCCACCGAGTGGCCGGCGTTCAGGCGCTGCCCGGGCTCGGAGCCGAGGGCATCGTGCGGGGCTCGCACGTGGTCTGCGGCAACGTGCGTCTGTTTCGCGAACGCGGGCTCCTCGATCCCGAGGCCGAGCTGATGGCGGACGAGGTTGCCGACGCCGGTTCGTCGCCCGTGCTGGTCGCCATCGACGGCAAGCTGGCCGGCATCATCGGCGTCGCCGATCAGGAGCGCGAGCTGGCCGCCGAATCACTCGAGCTCCTCCATCAGCAGAAGCTGGATCACATCGTCATGCTGACCGGCGACCAGGAAGCCGCAGCGCGCCGAACCGCGTCGCGGCTGGGCGTTGACGAGGTGCGAGCCGGCCTGCTGCCTCATGAGAAAGTGCAGGCGGTTGCTGCGCTGCGCGAGCGTTACGGCGCGGTGGCGATGGTGGGCGACGGCGTCAACGACGCGCCCGCTCTCGCCGCGGCCGACGTCGGCATTGCGATGGGCGTGATCGGCAGCGATGCTGCCCTCGAAACGGCCGACGTGGCGCTCATGACCGACGAGCTTCCGAAGGTGGCGTACGCCGTTCGACTGAGCCGCGCGACGGTGCGCAACATCAGGGCGAACATTGCCATTTCGCTCCTGTTGAAAGCGGCGTTCCTTGCGCTCGCCATTGCCGGCGTGGCGACGTTGTGGATGGCCGTCGTCGCCGACACCGGGACGTCGCTGATCGTCGTCGCGAACGCGATGCGCCTGCTGCGGCACGGGTGAGCGTGGCCGCGCCCGCCTTCGCTTACGCTACGGCGTGGCACGCCGGGGCCTTCTCGTAGGCGGAAAGGCCGCGCTACGTACGTCACGGTCTGAACTTTGCCGGCATGGCGACGCCGCATCGCTCGACCGTTCGCGAATCGAATTCCGACAGCGCCGGACACGTCGTACGTAGCGCGGACCTTCAGGTCCGCGATTCGACCGTTCGCACCCTAGGCCTTGCGCGGCTGGAAGAAGTGGGCGTCGACGAAGTCGTCGATGGCCGCCTGGTCGGCCGGATCGACGCGCCTGAACTGCAGACCCATGCCGACGCGGTTGCTGCTCCACTGCACGCGCGCATCCACGTCGATGTCCTTTTTCGACCCGGGCAACCGGAAGCGCAGGCGTGCCGACGTGCCGGTCTGCAGCGGGCTG
>DASURJ010000278.1:0-9448 GCA_036280115.1 Gemmatimonadaceae bacterium | reverse complement strand
GGATTGCTTCCATGAGCAACGCATGCGCGCGCCGGAGGTCCGCCGCCCCCACCCGCGAACCGATGTAGTGCCCCATGCGCACGATGACGAGGTCGCGCGACGGGATGACGTACGTGTCCTGCAGCCCCGCGCCCCGGAACGCGAACGCGTCGCGCGGCAGCTCCGGCCACACGCCCCGCGCGTTCACCCACACCATCGCGCCGTACGTCGAGTCCTTCCAGGCCGGCGCCGGGGTGGAGACGAACTTCGTCCACCCCTCGGGCAGGAGCCGCTCCCCCTGCCACACGCCGTCGTTCAGGTAGAGCATCCCGAGCCGCGCCCAGTTGCGCGCCGTCCCGTAGTCGTAGCCCGGGATGAGGAAGTTGCCGTACGGGTCCGTCTCGAGCACCTGGCGGCGGATGCCGATCCTGTCGAACAACGCCCGCTGTGGCCACGTGAGGTACTCCTCGCCGCTGTTGCGCACCGCGTCGCGGACGATCATGCCTAACGTCAGCGGGTCGGAGTTGCGGTAGCGCCCGAACGTGTTCGGCTCGAATTGCAGCGGCACCGACGTCGCGAACGCGTACGCGTCGATCGCGCCGGTGTAGCCCAGGTCGTGGTCGTGGTACCCGGGGCGGTCTTCAGGGCTGCCGCGGCTGTAGCGGAGCCCGCTCGACATACGCAGGAGGTCCACGACGCGGATCTTCGCCCTCGGATCGCCGGGCGTCCTGTGCCACGCGGGCACGGGTGCGGGCTCCTCGAGCTTCAGCACCCCCTGGTGGATGAGCATCCCGATCCACGTACCGGCGATGCTCTTCCCCATCGACCAGCTCTCGAGCTGCGTGTCCTTGTCCGCGCCGTGCGCGTATCGCTCGGCCACAATGCGCCCGTCATACACGACGACGAACGCCTGGGTGTACCCCTCGGGGTTCGCGAACGCGGCGTCCACGGCCTGGCGGAGCTTGGCCGTGTCGATCCCGGCGGGGAGCGGCGTGGTGGGGAGCACGTCGCCCATCGGCCACGGCGTGGTGTTCGCGTCAGGTAATGTGGTCGTGACGCGGACGGGCGTGAAGAAGACGGAATCTCGTCCCGGCTGGTGGATGACGCAGCCCTGATCGCCATAGAGCTTTGCCTCACGCGTAATACGATTTGCGACCGTGAGACGCACGAGCTTACGCTGACGGTCGATCTCGAACCTCGTGATCGAGTCCACCTTGGGGCCCAGGAAGTACGACGTGACGTGGTCGCGGGCGTCGGCGGAGTCGCGGTTGGAGACGAAGAGCGCGGAGCAGAGAATCTTCGCGGTGCCGGCGGTGCGCCAGCTGTCTGGATCGTTAGGCGGGAAGGCGGGCTGCCCACGCGCGGCGGCAAGAGGCAGTACGAGCATCAGCGTGAGCCACGCCGATGGACGGACACTTCCCGCGAGCGGGGCGACCGTGGCGGCAATCCGGGAGTTGGACATAGCCCCAATATGCGGTCGCGTGCGGCATCTAGCATCTGCCGCCGTTCGCGGTATTGTACGCCGAGACAACGTGACGGTGGGTGATGATGATCCCGTTCGCGTGCCCCGGTGGACGGCTGGGTAAGCTCCGCGCCGCAGTGCTCATGGCACCGATCGCGGCACTCTGGATCACGGGCTGCACGCGCCACGCGTCCACGATTCGTCAGGAGGACGGCCGTATGGTCGCGACATCCAGGGACGGCACTCCCATCGCGTACTGGCGGAGCGGGTCCGGCCCCCCGCTCGTCCTCGTCCACGGGACCACCGCCGATCACACGCGGTGGGCGGGCGTGCTGCCGAGTCTCCAGCGGCACTTCACGGTCTACGCAATGGACCGTCGGGGTCGCGGCGGCAGCGGCGACGCCGACGGTTACGCGATCGAGCGGGAGTTCGAGGATGTGGCGGCGGTCGTCGAGGCCATCGGCGAGCCCGTGTTCCTACTCGGCCACTCCTACGGCGCGGTCTGCAGCCTGGAGGCGTCTCTTCTGACGGACAAGGTCCGGCGACTCATCCTCTACGAGCCGCCGATTCCCAATACTCACGCCCTGTACCCGCCCGGCGTCCCCGACCGAATCCAGGCGCTCGTGGATGCCGGCGACCCCGAGGCGGGGTTGGAGCTGTTCTTCCGCGAGGTCGTGCGAATGCCGGACGCCGAGTACGAGCGGTATCGTGCCCTGCCGGTGTGGAAGGTTCGAGTCACGCTCGCGCCCACCATCCCGCGCGAGTTGGCTATCGATCGGAGGTACCGATTCCGCCCCGAGCGATTCGCGGGTTTCGCGATCCCAACGTTGCTGCTCGTCGGTGGTGACAGTCCGCCCGTGTTCCGCCAGGCGACCGACATGCTCGCCGGGGCCCTGCCCGACAGTCGCATTGTGGCCATGGCCGGCCAGCGGCACGTCGCGATGGACACCGCGCCGGAGCTGTTCCTAGCGGAGGTTGGCAAGTTTCTCGGCTCGCCGTAGCCGGTCGGGTTCGCGGAACGTAACGTATTCCTCGTGGCGCCCGACGTCCCCACCGTTCGCCCCGCGCAAAGCCCGCCGCTCACGCAAGCGGCGCCGGGCTCGATGCACGTGCCCGGTCCCGTCGACCGCGTCCACTTCCTCGACGAGCAGCGTCGCTATCGCCGTGCCTCGCGCCGCTTCACCGCGCTCGCCGCGCTCGCGGTGCTCATCACCGGCATCCCCGCGTGCATCGTCATTACGCCGCTGGTCTTCACCCTCCTGATGACCATCGGGCACATCGTCAACGCCATCTCGCCCATCTCGCCGGAGACACTCCAGGCGCTGCGTGAGTGGGGGCAGTCGCTGTCCGACGCGGCCGACACCCTCGAGGCCAGCCTCGACGCCAGCGCGATGCCCGCCCGGGCAGCCCTGCTCCGGATCGCGTTCCTGATCGCCGTCCTCGTCCTGCCAGGCGCGCTCGCGCTGTTCGCGCTCTGGATCGGGATCCGCCGAGTCCTCGGTCACGTCGCCGTCGGGCACGTGCTGGAGGCCGCCGGCACTCGGCAACCTAACGAGCGGGATCTGGAGGAGCGCCAGCTCACGAACGTCGTCGAGGAGATGGCGATTGCCGCAGGCGTGAAACCGCCAAGGGTGCTCATCGTCGAGACCGACGCGGTGAACGCCGCCGCCATGGGCACGGAGATCGATGACGCGACCGTCCTCGTCACACGCGGGCTTCTCGACAAGCTCGACCGCGACGAGACACAGGCCGTGATCGGACACGTGATCGGGTCGGTAGGGAACGGCGACCTCAAGATCGCGTCGATCATCTTCTCGATCTACCAGACGTGGGGAGCCCTCACGTTGCTGATGAACGCCCCGTTCGGCCGGACCGCGCGTCGCGCCGTGTGGCGCGGCATCCGCACCGCGTTCCGCGGACGCACGCGCGCCGTCGATCGCTGGGAGGCGGAGTTCGTGAGCGAGACGTTCCTCCGTGGCGCGGTGGACTTCGAGGACCCGGACGTCAGCCGGCGGATGGCCCAGACACGGCGAGGGCTGGCCGGAAAGTGGGACGCGTTCGTGAACGTGCTCTCGCTTCCGCTGACGCTGGGCAGCTACGTGGTGCAGTTCGCGGTGTTCTTCTCGTCGGTCGCGCTCATCGGCCCGATCGTATCGTTCATGTGGCGCACGCGGCGGCATCTCGCGGACGCCATGGCCGTGCAGCTCACGCGGAACCCGGACGCGCTCGCGCGCGCGCTGGCGCATCTGGCGAGGGAGAAGACCGTGGTCGCGAAGGGCGACGAGATGTCGCTCCTGTTCGTCGTCTGGCCGGCGACGGTCGCGTCGAAGAACGCCGTGGTGGGGCAGTTCGCGCGCATGCACCCCAAGCCGCACCAGCGCCAGCGCCGGCTGATCGCGTTAGGCGCGGAGCCGACCGTGATTCACAAGCCACCGGGCATATGGGCGGGGGTGCGCGATGCGCTGTCGCCCGGCAAGTGGAACAAGATGACGCCGGTCGCGGTGATCATGATGTTCCTGTTCTTCATCGTGGTCCCGGCGCTCATGGCGACGGCGCTGGTCCTCTCCGCCATCCTGGTCGTCATGCTCACGATGCTGTCGCTCATGCTCATGATGGTGCAGATGGTGGTCGCGTGGGCGGTGCTCAAGTTTCTCTTTCTCACGCTGCCGGGGTGGATCCGGCGGTAGCCCGCCGTGCAGGCGGGCTACCGGGTCGGCCACCCCACCTAACGACTTGGACCTGGTCCGGCGCCGGTGGCCGACGGCATCGTCACCTGACCCCTCGTCGTTGTCGACTGGACCATCCCTGCGGCCGCAGCGTTGACGTACGTGACGGTGAGCGTGGTCTGCGCCGCCAGCGAGCCGGTAATGACGCCGTCCGACAGGATCGGGGTTCCGCAGACCGACGGCGTGCACGTTATGCTCGTTACTGCGAACCCGGGCTGCTGGACTTCCTGGAAGATGTACGGCCCCTCTGTCACGCTCGCCTCGCGGCACTCACCAGCAGGGACGTCGAAGCTCACCGACCCCGAATTGAGGCCGACCCCGGTTGCGCCAATGCGGAAGACCGTGCCCGCCGCGACGCCCGAGCCGGCGACCTTGCACACCCGCAACGTGCCCAGCGTCGATCGGTTCGTGTAGGTCACGGTCGTGGTGGCCTGGTCCGCGATGCTGACACCGATCACGCCGGCCGCGACGACCGGCGGGTTGCAGCGATTCGCTGGCTCGCAGCCGATGGCTGAAACCGCGTGGTCGGCGGGAATCGTCTCCTGAAGGATGTAGGAGCCCTCCGCCAGCGTGGCCTCGCGACACTCGCCTGCCGGGACATCGAAGATCGTGGTGCCCGAGAGTAGCCCCAGCGCCGTCGCCCCGATGCGGAACACCGCCCCCGCCGAGACCCCTGGACCGGCAACCTTGCACACTTCCAGAGTGCCGAGCCGCTTGCGATTCGTGAACGTCACCGTCGTGGTCGACGCACCGACGACGGTCGCCCTGACCGCGCCGACGCTCAGGTTCGCCCCCTCGCATCGCGCCGGAGGATCGCACGCGATCGCCGAGATGACGACGTTCGTTCCCGGGCTGGGTTCGGCGACCGAGTAGACTCCTTCGTGGACGACGGCCTCGCGACAGTCTCCCGCGGGCACGGTCAGCGAGGCGCCCCCAGGGGCACCGGGCACGCCAACGATGTCGATCCCGCCGGCGCCGAAACCGAACTCGGTGCCCGCGTCGATCCCGGGGCCAGCCACCTTGCACACGCGGAGCGTACCAGCAATCGACCGGTTGGTGAACGTGACGGTGGTAAGGCCACGGACCACGGCTACGTGAACCGCGCCGGCCGATGTGCTCGCGTTCGTGCACTGCGTCGTCGGGGCGCAGTCGATCGCCGACACCACGACCGTCGGGTCAGTGTTGCCCTCACCTAACGTGTACGAGCCCTCGACGGCAATCGTCTCGCGGCACTCGCCGGCCGGGACATCGAACGAGTACCCCTCCTCGACGTCGAGCCCGCCGGCGGTGAAGTGGAATATCGTTCCAGCCGACACGCCCGGGCCGGCGACCTTGCAGACACGCAGGACGGGCTTCGACTGGTTCCTGTACGTCACGCGGGTCGTCGCTCCACTCTCGACGGTCGCCGTCACGCTCCCCGCGATCAGGTTCGCGTTCGCGCAACGGGTGCTGGGATCGCAGCTGATCGACTCGAGCTCGATCGCCGAGCCGATCGTCTCGACGATGCCGAGGTCGACGGTCGAAGGGGGCGCCGGTGGCTTCGTCTTTCCGTCGTTGAACGCTGCGAGCACGTCCGCGAGGGCACTCATCTCGTTGGTCGTGAGCGCAGCGCTGATTTCGATCGGCGAGCCCGCGGAGATGTCGAGAGCCGCATTCGCGTCCGCGATCGCCTGCTGCACCGCGGCGGATGGCTGGACGCCGCGTAGCACGTTGAAGTCAGCAGCAATGAGCTGCTGCACCAGGTTGAGTAGCAGTACGGTGCCCGCCTGGACGTCCGACGAGCCGGCGAAGATCGCCTGGACCTGCGCGGCATCGAGCTGCACGTCGTCGACGAACAGCGTCGTCCCTGCCGGAAGGAACTGGAGGACCGCGTCCGGGTTGGCCTGGTAGTGGCCCTTACCCAGTGGTGATCCGTCGCGAGGCACGGCCAACGGGACGCAACTTCCCGCCTCCACCGTGAGACCGCGAGTCACGGTGGACAAGGTCACCTGGAACGTGAACGTTGCCCCGGCTGCGATCCCTGCTCCAGCCTGCTTGCAGAGGTCGAGCGTCCCGCCCTGTATGGGCCGCTGGCGGGCAAGCGTCGGGGCGGCCGGCTGACTGGGTGCGGTCGATGCGGCCCGCTCTGTTTCACAGGCCGTGAGAAGCGCCGCGAGGCACGCCAGCGGGAGGGGCGACAGATGACTCGACATGGGGACTGGCTCGGTTCGAGTGTCACCACGTCATACGCAATCGGCCGCACGCGCCTGACATCATCCACGTCCCGATCGCTACGGAACCACGACCGGCACGACCTTCGTCGAAGACTTCGCCTCGACGCCGAGTGCGGGCTCGAGATCGAAGATCCCGGGGCCGGTGAACCCGTAGGCAGTCACGGTCGCCTCGTTCACACCAGCGTGAAGCCGCGCGGCGAGGGGAAAGCCAGCCAGACTCGCGACGTCAGGCGTGATGAGATCGTACGCCAGCGGTCCGCCCTGCGCGGTCAGGAATGCACTCGTTGCCAGGATGCTGAGCGTATTCCCCGTGCCGGTGCCCGTCGCGAGGTCGATGGCGATGTTCCTGTCGTACTCGGCCGGGACGCTTCCCTGGAAGCGGAGCCGCGGATACGTGCCCGTCGCCACCTGTGACACCGTCGGTACGACGATCGCGGGAGCGAACGCGACGGACTGACTCGCGACCGGGCCGACGTACCTGAGCGAGACACGGAAGTTGCCTGGGGCCCCCGGCTGCGAGGCGAAGACAACGAGACCATGAAAGTCGTTCGCGGCCATCGCCTCGGGCGCGAGCCCCGCCCACGACCGCGCTGCGTTCGGATTGGGCTGCAGGTCGAACCACAGAAGCGTTAGGCCGTTCGCGGTCACGAGCTCGCTGTAGGCCTCGAGGTCATCGGTCCCGCCGCCGGTGATCGTCACGCTTGCGGTAGCGGGGACCGACGATGCCGGGCCGTCGAAGTCGATGGTCGTCGGCAGCGAGCCTCCGTCCACGATATCGACGCCCCGCGACACGACGATCCTGTCGGGCAGGCCGCCGGACGTCGGAATGCGCGATCCCACAAGGTCCAGTGTTCCGGGCGGAACGTCGGTGAAGGTCACCGTATTCGGAGACGTCCCACCTTCGTACATCTCGGTGAGCTCGCCTAACGACACGATGCCGAACTGGCCGACCGCGATACCGGCAACCGTACCACTCACGATCCTGGTCGGTTCCGCCGAGCCACAGGCCTGCGAGCCGTCGAACGCCAGCTCGGCGTCCGATCCGTACACGACGTACGTCTGATACTCATCGACTGCTGTCGTTCTCTGAAACGCCATCCGCCGCCCGGCGACTGGCGCTCGGAACCGGTCGAGGAGCCGGGCCCGCCGTGGCGCGAGACCACCCGTGCGGGTGACGCGACCTGAGACCAGCGCGCCGGCGACCGCCTCGGACGCGGTTCGGTACACGCTCAGCACGCCGCCCCGTCCCTGTGTCAGCGTGAACGCGAATCGCGTCGCGCTTCCCGACGTCGATCCCTCGACTGGTTGCCAGGCACCGGTACCATCCTGGTACGCGAAGAAGACCGGCAGATCATCAGGGTCGCAGAACAGATACTCGACCGTGGTGCCGCCCGTCGGCGGCGCGGTCACCGTCACCGTGAGCGGAGCCGTCCTGGGGCCGGGACCGGTCGCGTCACCTCGGACCTGAAGCTCATACGTCCCCGCGGCGACGCTCGCGGGTACGCTGACGAGGAGTGTGGACCCGTCGGTCGTGGACGGCGTGGGACTGAACGTCCCGGTGATCCCAGCGGGCGGATTCATCAGGGAGAGCGAGACGCCGTCCGTGAAGTTCGTGCGGGCGATGTCGATGGTCGTGCTCCCGCTCGCGCCGGCCGGGATGGTGATCGTCGCCGGCGTCGCCGCGAGGGTGAAATCGGCCGCCGCGCCTACCGTCAGCTGGTAGGTCGCGGTTGCCTGATCGACACCCGGCCCCGTCGCCGTGACTGTCGCCGTGTGCGTGCCGAGCGCGACGTCGGCCGCGAGCACGAGATCGACTTCGGCGCTCGTCACCGTGCCGGAGAGCCGCGCCGGTGTGACGGTGGTCGTGATGCCAGTCGGGAGCCCGGTGACTGCGAGGGCTACCTCGCCCGTGAACCCTCCGCTCCGAACGAGCGAGACGGTCGTCGATCCGCTCCCTCCCTGCAGCACCGTGAGCGTCGCAGGGCTCACCGCGACCTGGATGGATCCGGTGCTGCCGACGGGTCCGTCGTCGCCGCCACATGCGAGGGCGAGCAGCGTTGCGCTCACGGTGAGCCCTACGCGGCCTGCACGCTGCATCCCGGTCATGTCGGCCTCGTGTGATGATGTCGGCGTTTCGACAATGAAACGCCGAATCCGCACGAAACCCGACACGGAGCGGCCGCCCCGGCGTCCTCATGCTCGTGTCGGGTCGCCGCCGCGCTTCGCGTATGACGTCGTAACCGGCGCTCGGCTGCCGCAGCCGGGCGGCCAGCCACGGCTACACTCGACGTCAGGAGATCACATGCATCACGCTTCGCCCTCCCAACCCGACGTCGGGCGGGACCGCCGCCAAGTGTGGCGGGTGCTGCGCAACACGGCCCGAATCATGGCATCGATTTCTGCCCCGCTCGCGGCCGCGTGCTCCGACCCCGCTGGTCCCGCCCGACCCGTCCCGGTTCCCTCAGGACTCAGCCCGGCGCGGGATGTCGTCATTCAGAGTCCCATCCCAGGTGGCTCGGCGGGGCTATTGATTGAGGTGACCGGTCTCGCGTTCGGCGACGTTCAGGTAGGTAGTACCTCCGCCGCGCAGACGGTGACCGTCACGAACGTCAGCCCGTCCTCGATCCTCATGTCGGGAACGGGAGGCGCCCCCAGCGGCGCTTTCGGGATGTCGCAGAACTGCCAGGCCACCACGCTCGCGTCGGGTGGCTCGTGCGAGATGGTCTTCACCTATACGCCAGCTGCCCTCGGCCCTGCGACGGGGACCATCTCTGGAACGTGGAACGGGCAGGCGTACAGCATCGCGCTCTCGGGAAACGGCGTTGGCCCGAAGTTGTTCATCGCAACGACCGGGCTCGACTTCGGCGACGTGCCGGTGGGGGTCCAGTCGTCCACGCTGGCCGTGGCGGTCACCAATATTGGGCTGGGTCCGGTGGTGTTCGACGGCGCCGGCGGCGCGCCCGGGGCGCCGTTCGGCGCGTCGCAGGACTGCCAGGGGCACACGCTCGCCCCCGGCGAGTCGTGCCACTTCTCGTACACCTTCACCCCCACCGCGGGCGGTGAAGTGA
>DASURJ010000277.1:0-10625 GCA_036280115.1 Gemmatimonadaceae bacterium | reverse complement strand
GTTCTGGTAGCCGTGATCGGAACGGCGGTGTTTCTCTGGACCGCCTCGAGCGCGGCCGCGCTCTCCGTCGGCGCAGGGTCGCTCGTCTCGCTCCTCCAGAATTGGATCCTCGCGCGCGACGTGCGACGGCGGACCAAGGCTGACCACACTTGACGGCGCAGTCGTTTCCCATGGCATCATCCCCCGCGACGAATGATCGGTGGCCCATTCGCCCGTTACGCGACGCCGACACGGAAGAGTGTGTGCGCATGATGCTCGCGCTCTTTCCCGACGCCGCGCCCGAGGAGGTGCTCTCGGACATCGAGACCGTACGCAACCGCTCGGACGCCGAGATCTTCGTGGTCGAGCGGCCGGGGGGAACGCTCGCGGGCTTCGTGGAGGTTGGCGAACGCGCCTACGCCGACGGATGCGTCACGAGCCCGGTCGGGTACATCGAGGCGTGGTACGTCGATCCTGATATTCGGAACCACGGATACGGCCGCGCGCTCCTCGAAACGGCCGAAGCGTGGGCACGTGCGCGGGGCCGCCGCGAAATGGCATCCGATGCGCGCCTCGATAACGAGGCGAGTCAACGCGCCCACGAGCGGTCGGGATACCACGAAGTCGATCGGGCCGTGCAGTACCGGAAATCGCTCGAGTAGCTGGCGGGAACATGACCAAGGCCGAAACCCGCACGGTTCAGCAGCAGTTCACGACGGCGCTCGAGTCGCTCGTGCCTCAGCTTCGCGAGGACCGCTCGGTGCTCGCCGCCATTCTCTGCGGCAGCCTGGCACACGACATGGTGTGGGCGAAGTCCGATATCGACCTCGTGCTCGTCACGATCGACGATAAGAAGACCGAGAAGGGGACCACGCGCGCGCTCTACGTCGAAGGCGTGAACGTGCACGCATGGCTCATACCGCGCGCAGAATTTCGTCGTTTGGTCGAGGGCGCAGTCCGCAACACGTTCGTTCACTCCTTCCTCTCGAAAGGGCGCCTCCTCTACACGCACGACGACACGATCGCCGACATGGTCGCCGGACTCGCGACCATGGGCGAACGGGATCGGCAGATCGAGTCACTGCGCGCGGCATCCTACGCGCTACCGTGCCTGTATAAGGCACACAAGTTCCTGGTCACGCGCGGCGATCTCGAATACACCGCGTTCTGGATTCTCTACGCCGCGACGTACCTCGCGCGAGTCGAAGTCATCCATGCGGGCCGACTCGCCGATCGTGAGGTCATTCCCGAGGCACTGAAGTTGAATCCGTCGTTCTTCAAGACGGTCTACCAGGACTTGCTGAACGAGCGGAAGACCAGGAAAGCAGTGCAGGCCGCACTCGATGCGGCAGACGGGTACGTGGCCCAGCGCGCACCGAGTCTGTTCGCGCCGATCATCGAGCATCTCACCGAGGTCGGCGAGCCCCGCTCGGCCACCGAGATCGAGCACTATTTCGAGCGGAACTACGATGTGAGCGGTGTAACGACCGTGTGCGAGTACCTTGCCGACCAGGGACTCATTGGGAAGGGTGCGGTGTCCGTGCGCCTGACGAAACGCAGCACCGTGGACGTCGAGGAGCTTGCCTTCTTCGCGATGTCGGAGCCTCCGCGCCAGTTCTAGTCTCCCGCCGGTCCGAACGCATCGCGCAGCTGCACGTCGAGGGGCTCGGCCGCGCCCTCCGGATGCCAGCGAAGCACGTCTGTTACGACGGCATCGTCCTCGCCGGGTCGAACAACGCGAACTGACCGCTCCTCACCGTCGATGATCCAATATTCGGGAATCCCACTGTCCATGTAGGCAGTGCGCTTGAACACCTGGTCTCGCTGGCGCGTGCTGTCCGAGATGATCTCAGCGATGAGAATTGGTAGGGGTGCGCCCTTCCATGTCGCTCGCGGCTTGTCTTGAGGCTGGCGCACCATCAGGTCGGGCTCGACTTCTGTGGTCTTCCCGATACGCACCACCGCGCGCGGACGGTACACGAGGCCCAGGCCGTGTGCGGCGACATACGGGTCGAGAATCCGGGCCAAGCGGGCCGCGATCGTTTCGTGCTCGTCCGTTGGCGGAGGAGTCACGAACAGCTCGCCGCGTACCAGCTCGTATTTGTTACCGTCGTCAGGGAGACGGTACAGCTCGGCGATCGTCCACCGACGCGTGCTTTGGGCCATAGACATACAGACTTCCTCCTCGGGCAGGTGAGTCGCGCGGCCATGCGCCGAGGATGCCGTGGGCGCGCGGAATGCCGTCATCGTTTCAACGAGTCGAGAATCGTCGCATTCCATTCTGTCGGCCCGGCCACTTGCCGAGCGTACGCTCGGCGCCTGAGGGAAGTCAAGGCCGTCGCGTGGCAGCGCACCGACCTCGAACCCGTTTCGCACGACCGCATCCCGTCAGCCAGATTTCGTCCATGCCGAAACCGCCCAGTGGCTGCGCGTACCGGCCGCCCGGATGACCGAAGTCCGGAATCGGCGCACGATCGAGGAGGAGTGGCTGTGGGGCTGGGACCCAACGCCCGGCATCGTCTCCGTGTGGGCAGACGGAACCGGGCAGGCGACCGTGTGGCGGCGTATCCCCGAGACCGGTACCCTCGTTCGCGAGACCGAGCGCTACGAGCCATGGGTTTTGCTCGCCACGCTCGAGGACCTTCACCACCTCGGCAACGCGCTCGCGCGCGAGGGCGTCGATGACCTGTCCCGCTCGCGCGTCATCTACCGAGAGCTGAAGGGGCCGGGCGAGCTCCGGTACCTCGTTCGTGCGAAGGATGGACGCACCCTAACGAGCGCCATCCTCGACGGCGCCTCACGCCGGACCGGACGACGGATCACGAGCCTCAACGATCTCGATGACGACAGCGTGCTCGTGTTGCCGCCCGAGGAGCAGTACCTCGTCGCGACCGGGCGCACCCACTTCCGCGGGCTCACGTTCGATCAGGTCCAGCGGCTGCAATTCGACCTCGAGACGACGGGGCTCGACGCGGCCGTCGACCGGATCTTCATGATCTCGGTGCGATACCCAACGGGCGAGACCGAGGCGCTCGAAGCGCGTGACGCGACCGACGCGGCAGAAGCAGAGGTCATTCGACAGCTGCTGGCGAAGGTCGCGGCCGCCGACCCTGATGCGATCGAGAACCACAACCTGCACGGCTTCGATCTGCCGTTCATCAATCGGCGCGCTCGCCGGCTTGGTGTCCCGATCACGCTCGGCCGCATTGGTCCACCAGGGTTTCGGCAGCGTGCTGCCCAGCGCGGGGTGGCGACGGACGATTCGCGCCGGCGCGTTCGGCTCGTCGCGCCGGGCCGAGAGCTCATCGACACGATGGATGCCGTCATCCGTTACGACTTTTCCACGCGCTCACTCCCGAGCCACGGCCTGAAAGCGGTCGCGCGCCACCTCGGGCTCGCCGCCCCGGACCGCGAGTACATTCGCGGCGCGGAGATCTACGAGACGTATCGGCGCGACCCGGATCGCGTCCGCCGTTACTCCATTGCGGACGTCGAGGAGGTCGCGGGGATTTCCCGCATGCTCGGCGGCGCCGCGTTTGCGCTCGCTCAGATGGCGCCGAGGCGCTACGAGCGGCTGTCGGACGCGGGGGCGGCCACCGGGGTGATCGACCCGATGCTCGTGCGCGCGTACGTGCACGCGGGGCACGCGCTGCCCGCGCATCAGGGGGACGACGGGACTTCGCACAGCGGCGCGGCGCTCCACCTCTTCGCCACGGGTGTCGCCCATCGCGTGGTCAAGGTCGACGTCGCGAGTCTGTACCCGTCACTCATGCGGCAGTATCGCATCGGGCCGCAGCGCGATGAGCTCAACGCGCTGCTCGCCCTCGTCGACGGACTCGTGGAGCGCCGGCTCCAGGCGAAAGCGCTGGGGCGCGCGGCGCCGGCGGGATCACCGGAGCGGCACACGCACGAAGCCATGTCCGCGGCGATGAAGATCGTCGTGAACTCGGCGTACGGGTATCTCGCCGCCGGTGGCGACATGACGCGCTTCGCCGACGTTCACGCCGCGAACGAAGTGACGCGGCGGGGGCGCGAAGTCCTCGAGCTGATCTGTAGGGCGCTGGCGGATCGCGGGGTGACGCTCCTCGAGGCCGACACCGACGGCGTGTACTTCGCGGTGCCGAACGCCTGGACGGAAGCGGATGAGCGGCGGGTGGTCGGCGAGGTGGCGGCCCTCTTGCCGTCGCTCGTCCAGCTGGAGCTCGAGGGGCGCTACGCCGCCATGCTCTCGCACGAGCCGAAGAACTACGCGCTGCTGGGCTACGACGGCACGCTCTTGCTCCGAGGCGTGGCGTTCCGCTCGAGTCGCGCGGAGCCGTACGGCGAGGTGTTTCTTCGACGCGCGCTCAAGTGCCTGCTGGCGGACGACGTTCAGGGCGTGCGCGATGTGTACGTGGATGCCGTCACCGCGCTTCGCCGCCGAGAGTTCCCGACGCGCATGGTCGCGTCACGCGTACGGCTGACGAAGTCACCGGCGCGGTACCTCGAGTCGCGGGAGAAGCGCAAGGAGCTGCCGTACGAGGCGATGCTCATGAGCGGCCGCGTGGAGTGGAGCGTGGGCGACCGCGTGCGCGTGTACCGGAAGAAGAACGGCGAGGGCGGCGTCGTGGACCCGGACGATGATGCCGACGAGGCGGGCGACCCGCGTGATTACGACGTCGAGTACTACGCGCGCCAATTGCGGGAGACGTACGCGGCGCGGCTCGCGCGGGCGTTCACGCCGGCGGACTTCGCGGCGGTGTTCGCGGACCCGGAGCAGTTGCTGCTCATGCCGCCATCGTTCGACCGGGTACGAACCGTCTTGACGCCGCGTAAGGGGTCAGAGTCCTAACGCATCGTTTTATTGCATCGCGCCATCGAGCGGACGCGGAGGACGCGGCAACCGCGGACGCGGGAAGGGCCGCGGAGAACACCCCGCGCTTCTAGCCCGTCGCGCCCGGGCCGGTCGGGACTACGATGACGCGGAAAAGGCCAAAACGGCCGGACGACGGCTCCGCACCGACGCCGCCGCGTGGCGGGAGCCCGCACCTCCGGCATCCAGAACGGAGGGGGGAAACGGATGAGGGGATGAGGGGGATGAGGGGGATGAGTGGGATCGCTCCTCAGCACTCACGCGCCCGCGCGCCGGGGACCGTGGGGTTATGCGAACTGCTCTCAGGCGCGAGTGGGCGTCCCCGGGGGAACCGTTCCCCTCAGTCACGCTCCGGCGGGAGGAGCCTTCACTCACCGGGGATGATGTCGCTCATCCCTCTCATCCCCCTCATCCGTTCCCCCTCTTCTGGATGCCTACCCTTGGCGCGAGCGAGACCACCGCGTGAGGTCAAAGCCGTCATCCTGCCGTTTCCGCGTCATCCGGCCGATCGTAGTTCCCCTCTCACCCGGCGTCCTACGAGAGCGGGTCCGCCGCGCGCGACCGGCCCCGCGAGACCAAGGGAAGCCGATGCAGAGCCTCCGCGCCATCCCCTTCGCGGTTGCCGCGTTCCATCCGATGGCGATGAAGAAATGTCTTTACGTCAAACGGGGGCCCTCGGGCCCCCGTTCGTCTTCCGTTCCAGCTACCGACTTACTGCTTGGTCATCGTTAGACCCGTGACGGTGGCCTCGGTGTTGTGGCCGAAGCGGACGCCGTAGACGCCGTCAGTCGATTTCAGCTTGCCGGGGCCGACGACGGCGGACTTGTCGTACGAGCCGACGACCGTTCCGTTCACGGCGCACTCGACCTTGTCACCCTTCACGGACACGGCGATCTCCTGCGTCACCGACTGGCCCGGGCCTGCCGCCTTCTTGATCGCGTCGTTCGCCTCGCCGCGCCGCCCATTGACCTGGAATGGTGCCGGCCCGAAACCACGAACAATGAACGTCCCGTTACCGTAGGCAGCACAGTACAGGTAGCTCTGGTTGTCCGTGCCCATGTCGTTCCCAGCAATCACGATCCCGTACGGATGGGGGTGATTGTTGAGGTTCATGTACTTCGCCTCGGTGAACGTCGCCTTGACGGTGTAGTTACCGCTGGCGGTGTTCGACGGGTTCCAGTACGCGACGGCCGGGCCGGTCGTCACATGGAGCGCGTTCCCCTCGCGGGCGAGCTTGGCGTCCTCCAGCTTTGCTCCCCGGCTTGCTTCCTGAGCGTCGATCTTCCCCTGCCAACCGGGCACGGAGATGCCACCGCCGGAGACAGCACGGGAAGCGTCCTGAGCCGTAGCTGCGCCCGGGACGAGCACGACGGCGCTGGCAACGAGCGCGAGACCGAGATTGCGGGACATGTTGTAACCCTGCGGAATGGTGGATGGGGATAACAATACCACCGGGCACTGGCGTCTAGCCAACCCCCACCACCCTGCCCTTTCCCTTTGCTGACGAGGCCATGTGGCCCAGATGAGCCGGGACCACCTCCACTCGTCCCGACAGCGGTATGGCGCGTTCGTGGACGACTACCGCCATCGCCGGCTGGACGAGAAGCTCGACGGCGCCGAGCCGGCGAAGCCGGCCGACACACGGCCGGGCGCGGTCGAGCGGCGACCCGCGTTAGGTCTCGCCCGCTTCCGGACGGGTAAACGGCGCGAGTACGTTCGCGAGTACCTCCGCTGGCTCGAGCCCCATCGCGGCGCGCTTGCGGGGGTCTTCGTCCTCGCACTGACCGCCGCCGGGCTGCAGATGATCGAGCCGCTGTTCATGCGGTTCATCATCGACCGCGTGCTCCTCAACGCGGAGCTCGACTCGGCGTCGCGGCTCGTGCGGCTGAACATGGCGGGCGCGCTGTTCGTGACGGTGATCTTCGCCGCGAACCTCACGAACATGGTGAAGGACTACCGCCAGCGCCTGCTCAACGTGCGCGTGGTGCTGTCGCTCAGGCGGGCCCTGTTCGATCGGTTCCTCCACCTTCCGCTGCCGAGGCTGTGGGAGATGAAGACGGGCGGCATCCTGTCGCGCCTCACCGGCGACGTGGACACGACCACGGGGCTGCTCCAGATGGCCGTCGTGTCTCCATCCATCTCGGTCATTCGGCTCATCATCGCCATTGCGGTGCTGATGTCGCTCAACTGGCGGCTTGCGCTCACGGCGATGGCCATCATCCCGGGCGCCATGCTCATGAGCTTCGCGTCCGCTCGGCGCATTCGGCCGATTTACCGGACCGTGCGCAAGGACATCGAGGCAATCGACGGGCGCGTCGGCGAGACGTTCTCGGGAATTCGCGTCGTGCGCGCATTCGGACGCGAGACACGCGAGCTGCTCGATTACATGCGCTCGCGTCACACGGTCCTGCGGAAGGAGCTCTTCGCTCACCGCCGAGAGCTCGTGCTGTGGACGTCGTGGGGGCTGCTCGTTTCGGGCGTCAGTGTCGTCATCGTGTGGTATGGCGGGTATCTGAACGTCACGGGGCGAGCTTCGGTCGGCGACATCATGGCGTTCCAGTGGTACACGTTCCTGCTACTCAATCCCGTGTGGCAGATCGTGAACTCGTTCTCGGAGCTGCAGCGTTCGCTCGCGGCCATGGAGCGCGTGTTCGAGGTGCTGGGGATGGAGGACGACAAGCCTGACCGTCCCGACGCGCGCGACGCACCGAGCGTCGTACGCGAGGTGCGGTTCGAGAACGTCGAGTTCGAGTACCGCGAGGGGCGTCCTGTGGTGCACGACTTCAACGTCGTGGTGCCGGGCGGGACGGTCGTCGCGCTCGTCGGGCGGAGCGGAGCGGGCAAGACGACGGTAACGGATCTCGTCGCCCGGTTTCACGATCCGACGAATGGCCGAATTTTCCTCAACGGCACCGACATTCGCGAGTTTCGCTTGCGGACGTACCGGGAGCTCCTCGCGATCGTGCAACAGGACGTATTCCTCTTCGACGGCTCGGTGCGCGACAACATTGGCTACGGTCGCCACGATGCCACGGACGCCGAGATCGAGGACGCGGCGCATCGGGCGAATGCGCACGAGTTCATTGTCAGGCTCCCGGAGGGCTACGCCACGTTCATCGGCGAGCGCGGCGTGAAGCTCTCGGGCGGTCAGCAGCAGCGTCTCGCCATCGCGCGCGCGATCCTGGCGAGGCCGCAGATCCTGATCCTCGATGAGGCGACGAGCAATCTCGATACGGAGAGCGAGCAGCTCATTCAGGCATCGATGGCAACGCTTCTCGCTGGCCGTACGACGTTCGTGATCGCGCATCGCCTGTCGACCATCCGGCGCGCGCACCTGATCCTCTTGCTGGAGGAGGGACGCGTCATCGAGCGCGGGACACACGAGGAGCTCATGGCGGCACGCGGCACCTACTACGGTATGGTCATGCGTCAGATGGAATCCGCACGCGAAGGCGAGGTCGGCCCGTTCGACGCTCTGCAGATCGACACGAGGGGGGCGGCAGAGCCAGTCAGATAACCAGGCTGGTTGCTGTTAGCTGGCACTGGTTGCTGCGGGGTAACGGCCGCTCGGGAAGCCACTGTCCCTGAGAGCAGTTCACCCTGCAGCGCAGTTGGACGCTTTTCGCGTCAACCAGTTCCAGCTAACAGCTAACCAGCGCCGTTCCTGTAGTTAGGCAAGCGACTGCGCGACAGCTTCCAGGAGGTCCATGCCCTCCTGCATGCCGCCTTCCATGCCGGAATTGATGATCAGGTCCCGGGTCTCACGATCCTTCGTGTCGACGAGAATCGTGAGTGTGGTGCGTCCATCCGTCTCCGAGAACGTGATCGTATTCAGGGCGCCGACGTCGTCCGGATCGGGCGCGCCCTCGTAGACTTCGGTCGTGACGATTCGCTCGTTAGGCACGATCTCGCGGTACCGACCGTGGAACGCGACCTCGAACTGACCATGGGCGATCATGACGTAGCGCCACCGGCCGCCAGGTCTGAGGTCGATCTCCGCGTGCGTGACCGTGCCGCGCTGGCCGGCCCACCACCGCTTCACGAGCGCCGGCGTCGTCCAGGCCTTGTACACCAGGTGCCTTGGCGCGTCGAACCCCCGGGTGATCAGGATCTGCGTGTCCGTCGGGGTCGTCACGACTGCCTTTCCGCTGTGCGTCATGGCCGGCATTACTCAGTCTCCGTTCGTTTGAGGTCGTCGAGAACTTCATCGAGCGCGTCGAAGCGTTCGTCCCACGTGCGAGCGTAGCGCGCGACCCAGTCGTGGATCGGCTTGAGCGATGGGCCGTGCAGACGGTAGAAGCGTTGTCGTCCGTCGTCGCGGGCCGTCACGAGCCCGACCTCTCGAAGCACGCGCAGGTGCTTCGAGACCTGAGGCTGCGCCATCCCTAGCCGGTCCACGAGGTCGGAGACACTCCGCTCGCCCCGAGCCAGGGCGTCGATGATCTCCCGCCGCCTTGGCTCGGCCACCGCGTTGAACGCGTCCGTCGTCGTCGCCGCTCGCGCCATCCACGCCAATATATGCCTATATGGGAATGTGTCAAGCCGGAGCCTGCGGGTATCAACCTTTTCGATCTCCCGAAGTACTCATCTCCAGTTCCATGGCCGTCGCGACCTGATTACGTGCTCCCCCAGCCTAACGACCTCCCATGTCGACCACGCCAGAGACGAAGCTGCTTCGGAGTGCCCCGTACTTCCCTGTCACGAGCGTCGAGCAGTCGGTCGATCACTACGAACGCGTGCTCGGCTTTCGACGTGAGTACGTTGCCGGCTCGCCCGCGCAGTTCGCGATCATGAGCCGCGACGGACTTCCCATCATGCTGCGACTCGTCGCCGAGCCCGAGCGCATCAGCCCGAACGAGCGACAGGGCGGGACGTGGGATGTGTTCTTCTGGGTTCGCGACCTCCGAACACTCCATGAAGAGCTTCGGGCGAATGGCGCCGACGTCGTCTACGGCCCGGTCGTTCAGGAGGCATACCACATGGAGGAATTCGCCGTCCGCGACCGCGACGGCTACGTACTCGGCTTCGGACAACCGACTTCCTGACGGACCGACTACGGACGCCGGGTCGCGGGTAGCGTCCCCCTGTGCGCGACCGACTTGCGGATGGCCTCCACCGTCGTCGCCGCGCGGAACTCGACGATCTCACGGGCCCACGCCGCCGCCTTTGCCGAATCGGCGATCGACACGCCGTTGATCGTCGCCTTCCCCGCCCGCACACGTTCGCCGTACCGGATCGAGCTCGGGACCGACGCGAACATGTTCAGCGAGATGATGGGATCGTCGTGCAGGTTATCGCTCGCCCCATCCACGATGCCGCGGGTGCTCATGTGCTTCGCTGCCGCAGGGTAGTCGTAATACTCCTGCACGTGCGCCACGACCGGCGTTCCTTTCCAGAGCGCGGTCAGGGAATCAGCGACCGCACGCTGCCCGCGTTGATTCCCACCACTGTCCCCGATGAGGATGATGGTCTCGAACCCGTGCACCTTGAGGCTGTGCACGACGTCCGTGAGCGTCGCGCGGAACGTCTCCTCGCGCACGCTCAGCGTTCCCGGTGAGGTCATGTGGCTATTCGCCGGCTCGATCCGACCTTCCGGAACCAGCTTGATGATCGGGGCGCACAGGGCGTTGCCGAGCTTCCGCGCGATCGCCTCGCAGTTCGCCGTCAGCACGTAGTTGTGCTTGCCGAGCGCGAGCCATGGGCCGTTAGGCTCGACGCCGCCGGTCGGGACGATGACGGTGCGTTTGCCCGCCCTCATCGCGTCGCGGACGTCCATCCACGTCATCTCCTCGAG
>DASURJ010000276.1:0-4251 GCA_036280115.1 Gemmatimonadaceae bacterium | reverse complement strand
CCACGGCGAGCACGGTTTCGACCGTGCGGCTGAGCTCGATCTCAGCCGGGTGGAACAACGTGTAGGTCTCGGCGTTGGCATCTTCGTCCGCCAAGAGCTCGAAGATCTCGATCCCGTCCAGTGTCCAGCCGTGCGACGCGGCCCCGGCCCGTAACTCATCGGCCGTTTCGGAGAGCGTCACGTAGAGCCCGCGCTCACCGGCGGCGGTCCCGTGGAGAAGGAACTGCAGGGCCAGGGTCGTCTTACCGGTTCCGGGATCGCCGTCGATCAGGTAGAGGTGATCCCGCGGGAGTCCCCCGTTAAGAATTTGGTCGAGGCCGGGGATGCCAAGGCTCGCCCGGGGCTCGCCGTCCAGATGAGTGACGTTGACGGGGGGATCCGATGAAGGCGACACGACAAGAGCGCACTCTCAGGGTGAATTCGAACCCGGATTGTGGAAGACCGAGCAAGCTGTAGGCCTACGCAAGCCCATGTCCGCCAACCGGTGTCGTCACGAAGCGCTCGCCGAACCCGACGATCAGCGGCCTGGCGCGCCCGATCGCGTGCTTCACCGCCGGGAGAGCCAGGGAAGCCTTGTGGCTCGCCTCGCTATCCCAGACCTCGGTGATCCAGATGGCGTTCTCGTCGGCTGGGTCCGTGGCGACTACATAGCTGTGGCAGCCTGGCATCTCGCCAACGCTCTCGAGAAGGATGGACAGCACCTCAGCTCGCCGCCCCGGTGCGGCGATCATCTTTCCGATCAGTCCGTACATGGAGATGTCTGAAGTTGGTCAGCGGACGGCGCCAAGGACTCGCTGCATGAGACCGTCGAGCGCGTTGCCCTGAATCCACCGCGCGACCACAACGAGGTCGTGCTCCGGATCCACGATGATCGCGTTCGTACCATTCCCGAGGTGCCAGTAGACCGTTGCCGGCGCGCTCGGCATCGGCTTGCGATCGGTGTTCAGGAAGTAGTTCATGAATCCGTATGTCGGCTGCGCGGACGTCGGCTTGCGCGACTCGGCGATCCATGACTCGGGGACGATCTGCTTCGCGCCCCATTTGCCATTACGTCCGGTAAGCAGCCCGAAGCGGGCCATGTCGTAGGCGCTGATGAACATCCCGCCGCCCCAGTGCCCGCCGCCGCTCACCGCCTGAATCAGCTTGCCGTCGAGCACGATCCACGAGTTGTCGTAGCCGTACCAGCGCCATGTGGGTGATGCGCCGATGGGCGTCATCACGAGCTCGTTCAACACTTCGGGGAGCGGGCGGCGCCACACCGCGGTCGCCGCGAGGGCGAGCGCGTTCACGCGGGTGTCGTTGTACTCATACGCCGAGCCGGGCGCGACGCGCTCGCGCGTCCACCACGTAGCAGGTGTCTGACTCGGACGATCGGCCCATTCGGGCTTGCCCCACAGTGTGCCCTCGAAGTCGCTCGTCTGCTGGAGCATGTGACGCCACGTGATCGTACGGTTGTGCGGCGTCTCGAATGGCTCGATGGGGACACGCGCGTCGAACTGACCGCGCCCACCTTCGCTCGCGAGCGCGGGCGTCGTGGCGTGGAGGATGGGCCCGACGTACCGGAACACGCTGTCGTCGATGCTGCGGATGAGGCCACGCTCGACGGCCAGGCCGACGACCGTGGACACGAAGCTCTTCGTGACGCTGAACGTCATGTCCACGCGGGCGGGCTCGCCCCATTCGGCCACGATGTAGCCGTTGCGCACGATGACGCCGGTGGGCTCGCCGCGCGGCTTGAACGGGCCGACGGCGCTGCCGAACGGCTCCCGCCCGAACGACTGATAGTGTGCCGCCTCGAGGTCGCGGTTGGCTTGCGACGCGCGCTCCTTCGCAAATGCGATGGCGTCCTGGATCTTCGCAGGGTCCATCCCGACCTGTTCGGGCGGACGGCGCTCCCAGTTGGTCGCGGTCGGGGCGTAGGGTGCCGTGGTGCGCTGTGCGGCGGTAGAGCCCGTGGGAGCGACGGCAGCGAAGGTTGCGGCGAACAACGCGTACGCGATGGTCCTCATGTCGTACCTTCGATCATCGTGAACCAACCTTACCGAAAAGTGCGTTCTCGAGTCGGGTCTCGCCGTCGTTGTGTCGTGGGACCGTGGAGCCTAGGGCCTGGCTCCGCCGTTCACAAGATGAGCCCGAAGATACCTACCAGTGTACGAGGCCTTGCATGCTGCCACATCCTCGGGCGTCCCCGTGACCACCACCTCGCCGCCCGCGTGCCCACCCTCCGGGCCGAGATCGATCACGTGGTCGGCCGTCTTGATCACGTCGAGATGGTGCTCGATCAGGATCACCGTGTGACCCGCGTCCACGAGCTTGTCGAGCGACGCGAGCAGCCGCTCGATGTCCGCGAGGTGGAGCCCCGTCGTGGGCTCATCGAGGATGTACACCGTGTGCTTCGCGCGCTGCAGTGTGCTCAGCTCCGCTGCGATCTTCACGCGCTGCGCCTCGCCGCCCGAAAGTGTGGTGGACGACTGACCTAACGTCAGATAGCCCAGCCCGAGGTCGTTCAGCACCGCGACCTTCTTGCCGACCACGGGCACGGCGTCGAAGAACGCTACCGCCTCCTCGATCGACAGGTTCAGCACGTCGGCGATCGTCTTGCCGCGGTACGTCACCTCGAGCGTCTCGGCGTTGAAGCGCGCGCCCTTGCACGCGCCACACGTGACCTCGACGTCGGGCATGAAGTAGAGCTGCGTTCTCGTCACACCTTCACCCTGACATTCCTCGCAGCGCCCGCCTTTCACGTTGAAGCTGAATCGCCCGGCCTTGTAGCCGCGCTCGACTGAGAGGGCCGCGTTCGTGAACAGGTCCCGGATGTTGTCGTAGAAGCCGATGTACGTGGCCGGGTTCGACCGACTGTTGCGCCCGATGGGCGTTTGATCGATGCTCACCACCTTCTGGACGTGCTCCAACCCGTCCACGCCGTCGTGATCGCCGGGCAGGGAACGGGTGTCCACGAGGCGCTTCCAGAGCGCCTTGTAGAGGATCTCGTTCACGAGCGTGCTCTTGCCGGATCCCGACGCGCCGGTGATGGCGATCAGTCGGCCTAACGGGAATGCGACGTCGATCGACTTGAGGTTGTTCTCGCGGGCGCCGCGGACCGTCAGTGCCTTGCCGTTCCCGGTGCGCCGCTGGACAGGCATGCGAATCGAGCGTTTTCCCGAGAGGTACTGTCCCGTCGGTGATGTCTTGCACTTGAGCACGCGATCGACGGTCCCTTGCACGACGACCGTCCCGCCGTGCACGCCCGGGCCGGGCCCCATCTCCACGATGTGATCCGCCGCCCGGATCGTGTCCTCGTCGTGCTCGACCACGAGGACGGTGTTTCCGATGTCGCGCAGGCTTGCGAGCGTCGCGATCATCTTCGCGTTGTCCTTCGGGTGGAGCCCGATGCTCGGCTCATCGAGCACGTACAGCATCCCCATGAGCCCCGAGCCGATCTGCGTGGAGAGCCGGATGCGCTGGGATTCGCCGCCTGAGAGCGTGCTGGACCGGCGGTTGAAGCTCAGGTAGTCGAGGCCGATGCCTAACAACAATTCGAGGCGCCCGCGGATCTCGTGCAGCACCTGGCGCCCGGCGTCGGCGCCCTTGCCCGCCGGCTTGATGGTGCCAAGAAAGGCGTGGAGCGTGTCGAAGTGCATCTGGCCGACGTCGTAGAGCGTCTTGTCCGAGATCGTGAAGAGCAGCCGCGTCGCGCGAAGCCGGGATCCGTTGCAGTCCGGGCACGTGTGCTCGACCATCACCTTGTCGAGCCACGCCTCCATCCCCGAGCTGACCTCGCCACGCTGGCGGTAGTGCGTGTACCACCGCTCGATACGTCTCGCGATGCCCCCGAAGCCGATTTCCTTTCCCTCCTGATCGTCGCGCTTGACCTTCGCTTCGGGCGGGGACGTGATGGGGATCTTCCGGGTCTCGAGCCCGTAGAGGATGACGTGTCGTGTCTCCTCGGAGAGCTTGTTCCACGGCGTATCAAGGGAGAACGGGACGACCTTGGAAAGACTGTACATCACCCGGCCATCCCACGTGTCCGGGTTGTAGCGGAACGCTTCGCGGACGAAACACCCGCCGCGGATGCTCCGCGTCGGATCCGGAATGAGCAGCTCGGGGTGCGTGAGCTTGTGTACGCCGAGTCCGCCGCAGGTACGGCACGCGCCCGTGGGGGTGTTGAAGACGAAGAACTCGGGTTGAATGTCCCCGTACACGAAGTGGTGCGTGGGGCTCACGTGCGCGCGATAGAATCGTTCGGCGTCG
>DASURJ010000275.1:0-2064 GCA_036280115.1 Gemmatimonadaceae bacterium | reverse complement strand
CTCCCTGTTCCGCGACGTCGGGAACTTCCAGAACATCACGCTGAATCAGGGTGACAAGAACCTCCTGATCTCGCAGTTCCGAAACGCGTGGACGCCGCGACAGACGTCCGCGTCGCCGAATTCGTCGATGTCGCTCTCCGTTGGCGGGAACGACGCTCTTCCAGGCACGAACAAGCGCGTTGGCTATCTCCTGTCCGGCACGTACTCGTACTCCACCGACGTGCGACGCGGCGAGCAGCGCGCGCTCGCCAACCGTGGCGCGACGCCGGGAGCCACGGTGGAGACGGACCGGTTCGACGGCGAAACGGGCGTCGGCAGCGTGCTCTGGGGCGGCATCGCGAACTTCAGCACGCTTCTCGGTGAGCATTCGCGGCTCATGCTCAACAACACGTACACGCGCACCGCCGACGACCTCGCCCGCTCCGAGACCGGTGTGTTCGAGAATGAAGGGATTCGCGCACGCATTGACCGAATGCAGTACATCGAGCGAGCCGTGCGCTCCCACCAGCTCGCCGCCGACCATCAACTCGGCGAGCGACACCGGGTAGATTGGGCTGGCACGTTCTCGGGTGTAACGCGTGATGAGCCGGATCGCAGCGAGTTCGTGTATGCGATCGAGGAGGATGACTCGGGGCAGGAGGTGTTCCGGTGGCTCAACACCGGGAATGGCGGCGCCGTCAGGACGTTCTCCACACTCGACGAGACGAACGCCGAGGGACGGGCCAACTACCAGTTGACCTTCACCGCGTTCGGTCGGCCACATCTCGTGAAGGTCGGCGGGCTGTATCGTTCGACCGAGCGCGAGGCGGACACGCGGGCCTTTGCGATCGCTGCGCCGGTGGCGTCGGCGACCGTCCGCGAGCTGCCGCCGGAGCAGTTGTTCGACGGGCGGTTTACCAGCCCCACGTCCAGCCTGTTCGACCTCTTCCCACTCGGCCAGGGCGGACGGTACAGCGCGGCAGACCGGCTCACGGCCGGGTACGTGATGACGGAGCTCCAGGCAACCAACCGGCTGCGGGTCATCCTCGGAGCTCGCTACGAGCACGCCGACGTCGATGTGGACGCGCACTCCACGTTAGGCGCGCCAGTGACGACGACGAAAGGCTGGACGGACGTGCTGCCGTCTGCCGTGCTGAACGTGAAACTCACCGAGAACCAGGCGTTGCGGTTCTCGTATACCGGCACCCTCGCGCGCCCGGAGTATCGCGAGCTCGCGCCGATCAAGAGCCGTGACGTGCTCAACGGCGACGACCTGGAGGGAAATCCGGACCTCGAGCGCACACGGATCCAGAATGCGGACGCGCGCTGGGAATGGTACCCGGACGCCGGAGAGGTAGTCAGCATCGGGCTCTTCGCCAAGCGGTTCGACAAGCCCGTGGAGCGCGTCTACCGCGCCTCCGGAGCGACGTCGCGGTTCGTGGCCTATGTGAACGCCGACGCCGCCGAGAACTACGGGGCGGAGGTCGAGCTTCGGAAGGAGATGGGGTTCCTGTCCGATCGGTTGCGAGGGGTCACGCTGTTCACGAACGCGACGATCATGCAGTCGGAGATCGACCTCGGCGAAAATCAGGCGGCGGCAACGAATCAGAAGCGGCGGATGGTGGGTCAGGCGCCGTACGTCATCAACGCCGGCGCGACGTATTCGACGCGGTCGGGCGCGACGAGCGCGACCCTGCTGTACAATCGCGTCGGGGAACGCATCGATGCGGCTGGCGACCTTCCGCTTCCCGACGTGGTGGTCCAGCCGCGGGATCAGGTCGACTTCTCTCTCCGGTTCCCTCTCTTCGGCTCGGTCTCCGGCCGGTTCGACGCGCGCAACATCCTCGACGCGGCGTACGAGACCGTGCAGGGCAGCGTAGTGCGCGAGTACTACCGCACTGGCCGGATCTTCCAGGCGGGGATCGTCTGGCGACCGTAACGATCCGGCGCGTGCCGATGGCGTCGTGACATCGCTGTGACGTCGTCGAGACGAAGCAGGCACACACCAGCGTTTCCTTTGCGGGTGTCGGGCGCGAGCCCGGCACCCGTTTCACATCCGATCAGACTCAATGGCTTTCACGACGG
>DASURJ010000274.1:0-9972 GCA_036280115.1 Gemmatimonadaceae bacterium | reverse complement strand
AGTAGCGTGACGAGCGCCTTGTGCACGTAGTACGGGCACTGGATGGACCCGTACACCGCAATGCCCCCCGCCTCCGGGATGGCGATCACGCCGTTCGGCTCGATGTAGACGTGCTCCTGGGCGCCGGTCCGGTACGTTCCTTCGATCACGAGATCCGCGCCCGCGAGCGCGGTCTCGATGTTTCCTTTCTCGATCCGAATGTGCTTGAACACGACCTGCGACCGCTCGGGATCGAACACCGCCGGGCGCGCATCGTACTCGATGTCCACGCGGGCGGCCATCAGGCGCTCACGGTCCTCGTGCGCGAGCAGCAAAATCGGCTCGGCCGGATGGCGTATCTCCTGCTCCACGAGACACGGCTGGTCGAGCTCGATGAGCGCGATGGCGTTCGCGCCCGGAATGTCCCGAAAATCGACGACGGTGAAGCCCGCGGCATCGAACTCGCGGCGGATCGCGCGCACCCGACCGCACGCGATCTCGGACCGGATCGTTCGCCCCCAGAGCATGCCGGGGAATGAGAGATCATCGGCATAGATCGCGCGTCCGGTGGCTTTCCCGATGCCATCCTTTCGCGACACGCTGCGGCCCACCGCGCGCTCGATGGTGGTTGTCATACGCGCAAACCTCCGCGGTTCAGCCCGCCCGATCAAGATCGAACTGGAACCTGCACCCTCTTGTCGCCGTACGCGCACGGTGCCTACGATGCAATTCCTTCTCACCTCTGCTTCGAGACCGATGCCACTCAGCCCGCACGCTCATGCGGCGGCGCGGCACGGGGCCACAACGCGTTGGCTCGCGATCGTCGCCGCGCTCGCATTCGCGCCCGCCGGTGCGATCGCCGCACAACACCCGGCAACGCAAGGCCTCCACGTCCCCGTCGAATACCACACGCTGTCGAACGGGCTGAAGGTGGTCATGTCGCCCGATTCGACCACTCCGACCGCCGTCGTCGCCGTCTACTACAACATCGGGTTCCGCAACGAGCCCAAGGACCGCACCGGGTTCGCGCACCTCTTCGAGCACATGATGTTTCAGGGGTCGGAACACCTCGGGAAGATGGAGTTCATCAAGCTCGTCGAGTCGAACGGCGGCGTCCTGAACGGCACGACGCGTTTCGACTTCACGAACTACTTCGAGGTCGTCCCGTCGCACAAGCTGGAGACGGTCCTCTGGGCCGAAGCCGACCGCATGCGCGGCCTCAAGATCGATAGCACGAACCTCGAGAACCAGCAGGAAGTCGTGAAGAACGAGGTCCGCGTGAACGTGCTCAACCAGCCGTACGGCGGTTTCCCGTGGATCGACCTCCCCATGGCCGCCAACACGAACTGGCACAACGCACACAACTTCTACGGCGACCTGGAGCATCTCGATGCCGCGACGCTCGAGGACGTCCGTAGCTTCTTCACGACGTATTACGCGCCTAACAACGCCGTGCTCGTCATGGTCGGCGATTTCCAGCCGGCGCCCACGCTCGCGCTCGTGAAGAAGTACTTCGAGTCGATCCCGTCGGTCCCGCAGCCCCCAAAACCCGACCTCACGGAGCCGCGCCAAACGCAGGAGAAGCGCGCCAGCCGCACCGATTCGCTCGCGCGACGGCCGGCGCTCGCGCTGGGCTACCACGTGCCGCCGCGTTACACACCCGAGTGGTACGCGTTCGGGCTGCTCGATCAGATCCTCGCCCAGGGACGGGATAGCCGCTTCTACGACGAAGTCGTACGCAAGCGGTCGCTCACGTCGAACGTCGCGGCGGGCATCAACTACGGCCTGGGCAACATGTTCGATTACAACGGGCCGATGCTGTGGATCGTGACCGCGTTTCACGATTCGGACAAGCCGGCGGATTCTCTCGTCGCCGCCATGGATTCGGCGATCGCTTCGGTGCGTGACCGCCCCGTGGACCGCGCCACGCTGGATCGGGCGCTCGTGAAGCTCCGGTCGCAACTCTACTCGCAGATGGAGTCCTTCGTCGGCTTCGGGAAAGCCAACCTCCTCGCGTCGTTCGCGCTCTTCGATGACGATCCGAGTCGCATCAATCGACTCGAGGCGGACTTCGCGAAGGTCACGCCCGCGCTGATTCAGAAGACCGCACAGGAATACCTGCGGCCGACGAACCGAACCATTTACACGATCGTCCCGGCCGCGCGCGCTGCCGGCAACCCCACCGGCCAGTGACCTCGGGAGACGTCGATGCGTAGACTCCTCATCTTTGCCGCGCTCGCGATTGCGCCGGCGGACGCAACGCTCGGCCAATTGCCCGCGACGCCCCCGCCGGGCGGAACGCCGAAGGATTTCAGGCTGCCCGAACAGCGGGAGTTCACACTCCCGAACGGGATGGACGTGACGCTCGTGCCCTTCGGCACCGTACCGAAGGCGACCGTGAGCCTCGCGATCCGCGTCGGGAACGTCAACGAAGGACCTAACGAGGTCTGGCTCGCCGACGTGATGGGCGACCTCATGAACGAGGGCACGAAATCGCGCACGGCCGCACAGATCGCCGAGCTCACCGCCGGCATGGGTGGCGGCATCGGGGTCGGTGTGGGCCCCGATCAGACCACGATCGGCGGCTCGGTTCTCTCCGAGCGCACCGCGGATTTCATCCGCCTCGTGGCCGACGTCGCGCAGAATCCACGATTCCCCGAGTCCGAGTTGCCGCGCATCACGGCGGCGCGGATCCGCCAGGTCGCCATCGCCAGGAGTCAGCCGCAGCCGCTCGCCCGTGAAAAATTCCACGAGATCCTGTATGGGGACCACGCGTTAGGGCGCCTGTACCCATCGGAAGCGATGCTGAAGGGGTACACCGTCGAGCAGATCCGTGCGTTCCACGCGAAGAATTTTGGCGCCGCACGAGCTCACCTGTATGTCGCCGGCGTGTACGACGCGGCGGCCGTCGAGAAGGCCATCCGCGATGCCTTCAGCGGGTGGGCGAAGGGGCCGGAGCCCGTCACGAACGTCCCGAAGGCGAAGAGTGGCCGCCGGGTGGAGCTCATCGACCGTCCGAACGCCGTTCAGAGCACGCTCGTGATCGGCCTTCCCGTGCCCGACCCGTCGCACACCGACTACACGGCCCTCACGGTTGCCGACGCGCTCCTTGGCGGCGCTTTCGGGTCGCGCATCACGACGAACATTCGGGAGCAGAAGGGCTACACCTATTCCCCGTTCAGCACGATCACGACCCACTACGGCGATGCATACTGGGCGGAGTTCGCCGACGTGACGACGAATGTGACCGGGGCCTCGCTGAAGGAGATCTTCGGCGAGATCGAGCGCCTGAGGAAAGAGCCGCCGCCGGCCAATGAGCTGCGAGGCATTCAGAACAACATGGCCGGGATCTTCACGCTGCAGAACGCCTCACGAGGCGGCGTCGTGAGTCAGCTGCAGTTCGTCGACCTGCACGGCCTCCCCAACACCTACCTCACCGAATACGTGAAGCGCGTGATGGCGGTCTCCCCGGCCGAGGTCCAACGCATGGTGCGCACCCACCTGCGCCCCGAGAACATGGCCATCGTGGTCGTGGGCGACAAGAAGACGGTCGAAGAACAGGTGAAGCCGTATACCTCGCCCGTACCCTAACGAGATGTGCTAGCCGTTCGTGGTTAGACGAAACCGACCGGGAGGCCACGGCCTCCCGGTCGGTTTCCAGTCTCGTCTCTGGTTCCGGTTCGCCGCGCCCGCTTTCGGCAGCACCCGGCCGGTTCCCGGCCCCGGTCTTACACGTCGCTCACCGGCCCGGTCGCCGGTCCCGTCGGCGGCGGCGTGCCTTCATCGGGCTTCGACCCGTTCCACCCCATGAGCCATCGCAGAAGCCAGACGACCAGCACGATCGGGACGACGATCTTGAGCGCCAGCAACCCGAATGAGAGCACCGCGGAGAGGATCGCCAGTAGCGCGCCGCCGATCAGGAACACCAGAATGAACGGCATCCCGAATAGCGCGAGCATGACGAGAATGGGAAGGGCAAGCACGCCGAGCACCATCAGCCCCGGCAAACCCACCATCTTCAGGAGGAATGCCAGCGGGACCAGAATGCCCAGCGAGCCCAGACTCTTGAGCAGCCACTTGAGCATGGCCCACTTGAGCAACAGCCCCTTGATGAGCGCCCACATTGGTGCACCTCGCGTTCGGGATAGGAGTGGCTCTCCCTACGGGACGAGCGGTTCGCGGGGTTTCAGCCGTCGCCGCACGGGGGAAATCCTCTGATGGCGACGTCCGGACGTGGCCTTTCGACACATCACGACCCGGGGCCGGACACCGCGACCGAACGTGCCGCCGCTGCTGGCGACGCACCGGCGCGCGGGATCGACCTCCGCGGCGGACACCGGATTCGCGTCGGCACGGCCGGCTGGACCGATCCGACGCTCCTCCCCGCAGGCCGGTTCTATCCGCCCGGCGTGGACACGCCCGAGGAGCGCCTTCGCTACTACGCCAGCCGCTTCCCGCTGGTCGAGATCGATTCGTCGTACTACGGCCTTCCCGTACGTCGCAACGCCGAGCTCTGGGCCGAGCGCACGCCCGACGGCTTCACGTTCGACATCAAGGCGTTCGCCCTCATGACCGGCCATCCCACCGAAGTCGCCCGCCTGCCGCGCGCGCTGCGGGACATGCTGCCGCCCTCGGTCGCAGCGCAGCGTCGGATCTATCCCCGCGACCTGCCGCCCGAGGTCTATGACGAGGTGTGGGCACAGTTCCGTGACGCGGTCGATCCGCTCGTGCGCGCCGGCAAGCTCGGCTCCGTTCTCCTGCAGTACCCACAGTGGTTCGTTCCCAGCACCGCCGCGCGGAACGCGATCCTCGAGGCGCGCGATCGACTGGAGGGCATCCCATGCACCATCGAGTTTCGCAACCGGCGCTGGTTCGATGGGCCCGCGGCGGACCGAACCCTCGCGTACCTTCGCCAGCACACCCTGCCCTACGTCATTGTCGACGAGCCGCAGGGGCTTCCCAACAGCGTGCCCCCGATTGCTGACGTGACGGCGCCACGCCTCGCGATCGTGCGCATGCACGGCCGCCGCGATGACATGTGGGGCCGGCGCGGCGCCAGCGTCGCCGACAAGTATCGCTACCTGTACGATCGAGACGAGCTGGCGAGTTGGGTACCGCGCGTCCTGGAGATCGCGGAGCACGCCGACGAAACGCACGTCGTCTTCAACAACTGTTACGCGAATTACGGCACCACGAACGCGCTCGAGCTGAGCGCGATGCTGGCTGCCGCGGCCGGGGAGTAGCAACCGTCGCCGCGGAAGCAGCGGCATGATCCGCGCAGCGCGGTGGTGGCATGATCGACCACACCAGGCTCGTCCGCGAGCATCTCGACGACGGCTCGCCGCTCCCGAACTTCCCGCTCATCATCACCGAGCCGATCGTGATGCGCGATCGCGACGATCTGCCCGCAGTGCGCGGCGAACGTCCGAATCAGCGGATCAGGTTCGTGTGGCGAGGCCCATCGCGCGACCCGATGTTCGTGTTCCAGAACTGTCGGGAGCCCAGCTGGGAGCGAGTCGACGTCACCGTCGAGCGACCGCTGGAGGCCGCGTTCGTCATGGAGCGAACGCGCCACGGCCCCGGCGTGATCCCGAGCACCATGCACCAGTGGCGCGACGTGCGCGTCTTCGGCAATGCGCTCCTCGAGCGTGGGTTCTGGCATCGGATGCGTGACGTGGACCAGAACAACGAGCACGCGCGATTCGATTCGGTGTCCGTGTACGGCTACACGGACTGCGGCTGGCTGATCGAGGGAACACAGTCGAAGGAGCACCTGTTCACGCATTGTCGCGCGAACGGGGACGGCACGGGGCGCGCGGGCGTACGGTCATTCGGGTCGTTTCAGTGGCTCGGCGGAGCGATGAGCGGACACTCGGAGAGCTGCTTCGCGCTTGGGCCGCCATGCGACGTCGTCCGTATTGTCGGAACAGGGTGCGAGACCTCGCGGCGATTGCTCACGTCGCAGGGCCCGACGGGCAACGTCTATCCTGTGCTCCTCGAGCAGGTCCGGTTCATGACCGACCAGCTACACCCTGACGGCGTGATGATCGACTTTCGCGCCCCGGGGCCGCTCACGATTCGGGGCGGTCAGTTTGGCAATGGCCACCAGGCGATCCCGACCATTCGAGTTCGCACGGTTGCCGACTACGCGTTCATCTGTGAAGGGGCCGCGTTCGACGCGTGGGGCTCACACGAGAGAGCCGACCAGATCTTCGACCTGCCGACCAACACTCGCCGGGACGTGCGCATCTCGGGCAATCTTTTCGCCGACTCGCACGGCCTGGCTCGTCGGCGCTAGCGGCCGACGCCGCGCTCGGTAACGACTGGCTCCCGTCCCCGGCCCGCGTGCCCTTCGCCACACCCCGGTCGTCATCGCGATGGTCCGCCTTTCGATTGCGACGATGCGTCGCGTTGCGGACCGCCCGCTGTCCCGGGAAGGGTCGATGAGCGAATCAACGAATCGAACACCGACACCGCCATCGGTCACAGGACGGAGGCGCCGCTTCACTGGCGCGCATCCGTACCCCGCGCTACCTCAATCACGCCTGCCGCTCGTTCGCGGCGTGCTCTGGATCACGTGGGCAGGGTTCCTCGCCGTCATCGATTCCGTGCGTGACGCGCTGCCTACCGGCCGGAAGCGCCGGCCCGCGAGCAGCGTCGCCACGCCCAATCAGGCCGGTGCGCGCCCTACACGCGTTCCTTCACTGACACCAACCGGATGATGGCCGCGTACGGCCTGAAAACGCCGCGGCATGCGCCGCGTCCCGGTGCCTAACACGTCCTCGCGTCACTAGTGCGAGGCCCCGCGCCCGCCGTTCCGTCCACCATCGTTTCAGTAGTCGCGTCCCGCCAATGCGTCGCTCGATTCCCCTGCTGATTCCCATCTACGTCGGTGCCGCGGTCGTCGGTGTGAACGCAACCGCGTTCCCGACGACACCCGCTGCGGTGGCCGCGGACGTGACCACCGTTGCTCCGCCCGTCCGCGCGCGGTGGGAGCGCAGCTCCGACCGGCCGTTGCGGGTCTTCATTCAACCGGCGCCGACCGCCGCCGGCTGGCGCCCCGCGATGACGAAGGCGGTGTGGGCGAGCTTCTCTCGCTGGTCGAGCGGTGACGTCCCCCTCCGCTTCGTGCGCGTGGCGAGCGCATCGGCGGCGGACGTGGTTGTCGAGTGGGTCGCCGCGCTGCCGGGCAAGAGCATCGGGAAGACGTGGCGCGAAGACGTCGGCGGCAAGATCAACGCGGCGAGGATCACGCTCGCGCTCCATGACCATCGCGGCCGCGCGCTTGGCGAGGACATGCAGCGGGGCGCCGCCCTTCACGAGATCGGTCACCTGCTCGGGCTCGAGCATACGGGGCGGCGCGACTCGATCATGTACCCGCAGGTGTGGGTGACGGACGTGAGCGCGACCGATCTCCTGGCGCTCCGCACCCTTTATCGCGACCGGTCGAGCGGGCTCGGGGACTGAAGGGAGCTAGCAGCCTAGCTGCTAGCTGCTTGCTTCCCTTCTACCGGTCTCTTATTGAGAATGTCGAACCGCTTATTCGGCTCGCGACATTCACCTCGAGACGCTGCCCCGGAGCCAGAACGATCGGGTCCGACACGTATCCGGCGCGTGACCCGATCGGGTCGGCGGCGATACGCAGCGGGCTCGCTCCGGCGGTGGCTGCCTCGGTGAGCCGGAACGTCTCGGTCGAGGTCCCGGTGACGGTGCCGAGGCGAAACCGTGTGGCGCCGCGAACGAGGTAGACGACAACGTCGAGCCAGTTGTCGTTTCGCACCGTTACCGTGGGGGTCGGTGAATCGCCCCAGGTCGCTGGTCCGTAGCGCTGCTTCGATGCGCATCCCACGCTGGAAACGACGAGCAGGGATGTCAGCGCTGCTAGGTTGGCGAACTTCATCGACTCCTCCACGTGCCGATTTCGGGGACGAGAAGAGCGGGTGTCGTGCCAAAGGGAGGGGCTGAGACACGGGCGTCGACGCCGAGGTTCGAGACGGTTTCGCGTTCGGCCATGCCGGTACGCCACTGGCGAACGTAGTGGGCCCAGTGAGCTCGGCTGTGGTGACTCCACGGCCCAGGGCCGGTGTCTGGCAGACCGTGGCTGGTGGCCACTGCCTAACGAAAACCCCGCGCGGCGCTAGCGCCGCGCGGGGTTTCGATATATACGGATGGGCCTGGGTAGAGTTGAACTACCGACCTCACGCTTATCAGGCGTGCGCTCTAACCACCTGAGCTACAGGCCCGGAAGAGAGTCGCGAAAGTTAGCGGGGCGCGGAAGTCGAGTCAACGGAACGAGACGCCCCCAAGTGAGCCCAGCAGTACCGGGAACAAAATTTGCCCCGCAAGTTTCGGTTTCCCAGTGGCGTGCCGGCGCGGCGCCCTATCCAACCGACACGGACAATCGCGCGACAGGCGCGGCGGGGGAACCCGCTTCGGTCTCGCGAGTATCGGCTCGTTTGAATGACGCTCTCCCAGACGGTTTTGCATGGCTGATCGATTCGGAGGCACGGCCGTGATCACGATCTTCATCCTTTCACTGCTCGTCGTGACGATTGCTGCGTGGTGGACGGTGTCGCGGCGCCGCCGCATGGCGCAAGCGCGCTTCGACAACCTCCCCCTGCTGGCCGTTCCTGCGGTTCCCGGTCACATCGCGCGACCGTCGTACAGCGCGCCCGACCTCCGGCCGCATCCAACGACGATCCTGGGTTCCCGCGAGGCCACTCCGTACCACGAGGGATACCGGCCGTCCACGCCCTCCAGCCGCAGCCGGGAGGGAGACGTCTCGACGATCGCACCCCCGCTCCGACCGTTTGCGGCGACGGCCGCGGAGGAGGACGAGGGACATCCGGTGGATGGCGCGTCCGTCCGCTACTGGCGCGCAGCCGACGGAACCCTCCAGTTCCTCCCGGGCCGGCTCGAGCTCGCGGCAGGGCGGGACGCGGGGCAGGAAATCCGCTTCGTCCGAACCGCGGGTCCCGACGGGACCACCGTGACGTTCGGTCGTGCCGAAGGGGAACCGTACCGCCATGTGCAGCTCAGAGAGCCGACGGTGAGCCGCTCCCACGCCCGCATGTCACTCGAATCGGGCCACGCGTCGCCGGACGTAGGGGAGCTCGGGGCGCCCCAGGGAGCACGGTGGCGCCTCGAGAATCTCTCCGCGACGAACCCGGTCATCGTGAACGGTCGTGCGCTCGCCGCGGATTCCGGCCCGCGATCGTCGGTCATTCTGTCCGATGGCGATCGGATCGAAATGGGCGAGGTGGCATTCATCTTTCGCGCGCGCTGACACGCGCGATAATGTTGAGCATCGCGAGCGGACCGGCGCGATGCGCGACTCACCGCCCGCGGCGCGAGGATGACGCGTCAGGCGATTGCGACGACAGCAAGGTGTTCGTTGATGCTTGGTGATACCGAAGCACAAGTCGCCACTACCGATCTCGAATCGGAGTACGAGATCCTCGGGGAGCTCGGCCGTGGCGCGACTGCTGTCGTCTACCGCGCCCGCGACCGCGAGCTCGGACGAGAGGTCGCGATCAAAGTCATCCGGCCCCGCTTCGCGGACGATGACGAAACGGTCGCACGGCTCGCGCGCGAGGCGCGGACCGTCGCCCAACTGCAGCACCCGAACATCGTCACGCTCTTCGCCGTCCGCCGGCTTCGCGATGGCGGTCTCGCCCTCGTTATGCAGCTGGTCCCGGGGCGAACGCTGCGGGACATTCTCAACGACCGGGGTGCGCTGACGTTCGGGATCGCCGACCGCGTGCTCCGTGACGTCGCGGCAGCGCTCGCTCATGCCCATGATCGCGGCATCGTCCACCGCGACGTCAAACCCGAGAACATCTTCATCGACGAGACGACCGGGCACGCGCTCCTCTCGGATTTCGGCGTTGCGCGTTCGCTCGAGCCCGACTCGCAACTCACCGCGACCGGCACCGCGATCGGCACACCCTCGTACATGTCGCCGGAGCAGATCGACGGCACGCACCTCGACGG
>DASURJ010000273.1:0-2791 GCA_036280115.1 Gemmatimonadaceae bacterium | reverse complement strand
TCCGCGCAACCCGACGGATGGTCCGGAACGAGGAGCTTGGCAGATGCGACGAAGGGAGTTCGTGTCGAGCAGTCTGGGCCTCGCGGCGCTGGCGTCTGTCTCGCGATCCGTCGCCGCGCTGCCTAACGCGCCGTCGGTGGTCGCGGCGCGGATCACGTTCGGTTACGCTGCGATCACCTGGGGCGGCAACGATCTCGCCGCCATCGACGACATTGCATCGCTGGGCTTCCCCGGCATCCAGCTGCGGGCATCGGCGGTCACGCGCTGGGGTGACCGGCCCAGCGAGCTCAAGGAGCTCCTCGCCGCCAGCGGCCTGACCCTGGTCGCGCTTTCCAGCGGCGTCGTTGCCCTGGATCCGGCGAACGAACAGGCGACCATCGCGCTGCACGTCAACCACGCGCGCTTCGTGCGCGACGTCGGTGGGCTCTATCTCCAGGTCGTGGACGAGCGGCCGCGTGGTCGAGCGCCTGAGCCTGACGACTTCCGGCGCATGGGGCGCCTTCTCACCGAGATAGGCCGCCGCACCGCGGACCTCGGGGTACCGCTCGGGCTGCACAACCACATGGGGAACCTGAGCCAGTCGCCGACCGAGGTCGCACGCGTGCTCGAGGCGTCGGATCCGAAATTCGTGAAGCTCGAGCTCGATGTCGCGCACTACCATCAAGCGGGCGGCAAGCCGGCCGACGCGGTGCGACGACACGCGGATCGCCTGCTCTTCCTCCACATCAAGGATGTGGAGAGCCCGGCCCCCGGCGGTCAGCCAGGGTCGTACCGCTTCGTCGAGCTCGGCCGCGGGCAGGTGGACCTCGCTGGCGTATTCGCGTCGCTCGCTGCCGTTGGCTTCGATGGCTGGGCCATCGTGGAGCTCGACTCGGTCCCCGACCGCGCACGAACACCCAAAGCGTCCGGCGAGATCGCCAAGCAGTACCTGCGGTCGCTCGGCATGTCCATCGGCGCAGCATCCCGCTCCCGGTGAGGTGACCATGGAACGGCGTGAGCTCATTCGCTGGCTGGTAGGCACCGCAGGGGTGGCGTGTCTCGACGGTCTCGCGCCCGACGACCTCCTGGCCTTCGGTAGCGACGTGCATCGCCAGCCGAGCGCGGGGCAGGGCTTCCGCGCGCTCAACGCCCACGCTCAGAGAACGATCACCATCGCGGCCGAGCGGATCATTCCGAAAAGCGACACGCCGGGGGCGACGGACGCCGACGTCGTGTCGTTCGTGGACAAGATGCTCGCCGACTGGTACGCGCCCGAGGAACGCGATCGTTTTCTCGCCGGCGTGCGTGAGCTCGATGACCGGAGTCGCGCGCTCCGGAGCCGGACATTCATCGACTGCAGCGAAGCCGAGCAGATCGCGATCCTCACGGCGTTCGACGCCGAGGTGATCGCGAGTCGGCGCAACCGCGGCGGCGCGAACCCTAACGATCACTGGTTCGCCATGCTGAAGTACCTGACGGTCTTCGGCTACTGCACCTCCGAGGTCGCGATGCGCCAGACGCTCCGCGATTGGCCGCGCCCTACGCGCTACGACGGATGTGCGCCGATTGCCGTGCGACGCGCGCAGGAGGGCTGATCCGTGACGACACGACGGACTGCTCCCGAGTACGACGCCATCGTTGTCGGGTCGGGGATGACGGGAGGGTGGGCGGCGAAGGAACTGACGGAGCTCGGACTGCGCACCTTGGTCCTCGACGCGGGGCGCCCGACCAACCCGAGACAGGACTTCAAGGAGCACACGCCGTCGTGGGAGATGCCGTTTCGTGGATTCGGCGATCGCCGAGCGATCGAGGCGCGGCAGTCCGTGCAGCGAAACTCGGTGTCGTTCGATGAGCTGAGCCACACGTTCTGGACGGACGACGTCGACAACCCGTACTCCACGCCGCCGGACAAGGCATTTCACTGGTTCCGCGCGCGGCAGGTGGGTGGCAAGTCGATCATCTGGGGGCGGCAGGTCTACCGTCTGAGCGACCTCGATTTCGAGGCAAACCTTCGCGACGGCATCGCGGTAGACTGGCCGATCCGGTACAAGGACCTGGCTCCGTGGTACGATCACGTCGAGCGGTTCATCGGCGTGAGCGGGCAGGCCGAAGGGCTCGCGCATCTGCCCGATGGGCCGTTCCTGCCGCCCATGGACATGAACTGTGTGGAGCGGCACGTGCGCGATCGCATGGCAGCGCGATTCGGGCGGGAGCGAATCCTCACGATCGGGCGCGCGGCCGTCTTGACCGAACGGCACAACGGGCGGGCCGCGTGCCACTACTGCGGGCCGTGTCATCGCGGGTGCATAACGCGGTCGTACTTCAGCAGTGTGAACGCGACGTTGCCGGCGGCCGAGGCGACGGGGCGAATGACGCTGATGCCGTACAGCATCGTCCGCAGCCTCGTCATGGACGACACGACGAACCGCGTGTCGGGCGTGCGCGTGGTGAACGCCCAGACGCGGGAGGAGCGCGAGTACACGGGGCGCGTCGTGTTCCTCTGCGCGTCGGCGCTCGAGAGCGCGCGGATCCTGCTCAACTCCGCGACGACGCGGTATCCGACGGGACTCGCCAACTCGAGTGACCAGGTCGGCCGGAACATCATGGACCACATCAAGTGGGGCGGCGCGAGCGGGACGTTCGAGGACTGGAGCGACCGCAGAGTCTCTGGCGCGCGGCCGAACGGCATCTATGTCCCGCGGTTTCGCAACGTCGGCACGAAGCACCCCGACTTCATTCGCGGCTACGGCTTCCAGGGCGGCGGGAGTCGCGCCGGCTGGGGCGCAGCCGCTCGGGCGCCGGGAATCGGGTT
>DASURJ010000272.1:0-6607 GCA_036280115.1 Gemmatimonadaceae bacterium | reverse complement strand
CTCGACGAGAAGCCGCGGCACGGCTACGAGATCATCAAGGCCCTCGAGGACCGGTTCGGCGGCATGTACTCCCCAAGTGCGGGTACCGTCTACCCCACCCTCACGCTCCTGGAGGACCTCGGGTACGCCCGAGTGACCGTCGAGGACGGCGGGAAGAAGACCTATTCGATCACCGACGAAGGACGCGCATACCTCGCGCAGAACCGCTCGGCCGTCGATGACATCTTCGACCGTATCGCCGAGCTCGGTTCAGCGTTCCTGAGCGACGCCATGATGGACATCAACCGCGCCTTCAAGGATGTCGGCCAGGCCACCTACCGTGGCGCCCCACGCGTCTTCAGGGACAAGGAGACAGTCACGAAGATCAAAGACGTGCTGGAGCGAGCCGCCCGCGAGATCGACGAACTTGTCAGGAACGCGAGCGGGCGACCCGAAACGAAGACGCCTTGATCTTGCTTTACGGCCGGTTCCGAGTCACTACATTTCCAACGGGTCGCGGATCTCCGCGACCCGTTGCGTTTCGCGGAGGCGGCGACGTCGGCGTTACCCCGTCCTGCCTTCAGGAATAGGCGAGTCCGTCCTGTGTTTTGCGAATGACCGCTACTCCGGCCCAACCATCCGGGGGTGATCGCCCAGACCCCAAAGCGGTCGCTGAGGGCGACGAGGCGCCCCAACGACAACACGCCGAGGCGGATCCGCGCGGCAGGCGCCTCTTTGTTCTTTCGGTCACGGCGCTGGGCGTCGTGTACGGCGACATCGGCACGAGTCCCCTCTATTCGATCCAGGAGGCATTCAAGCCGGAGTACGGTCTGATCCCCAACGTTCAGAACGTCTACGGCCTGCTCTCGCTGATCGTCTGGTCGCTCGTGCTCATCGTCAGCGTGAAATACGTCGCCTTCATCCTCCGCGCCGACAATCGCGGCGAAGGCGGCGTACTCGCGCTGTTGGCTCTGATACTCCAGCGCCAGCACCAGCAGTCCCAGGCGCGGCGGCGCGGCATCGTCATCGCCCTGGGACTTTTTGGGGGCGCGTTTCTCTACGGGGACGGCGTTATCACGCCCGCGATCTCCGTGCTGGGGGCGGTAGAAGGACTCAAGGTGGCCGCACCCGCGCTATCCCGGTTCGTCATCCCGATCGCATTCCTCATCATCGCCGCGTTGTTCGCCTTCCAGAGATTCGGCACGGCGAGGGTCGGGGGGCTCTTCGGCTGGATCATGCTCGTGTGGTTTACGAGCATCGCCTGGTTGGGCATACGGGAAATCGCCGTCCATCCAGAAATCCTCACGGCGATCAATCCGTGGCACGCCGTGCAGTTCTTTGTTGCCCATCCCGTGCGGTCGTTCGTCGCGTTGGGTGCGGTCGTGCTCGTCGTCACGGGCGGCGAGGCGCTGTACGCGGACATGGGGCATTTCGGGCGCAAGCCTATCCGGGTCGTTTGGTTCTCGTTCGTCCTCCCCGCCCTGTTGCTCAACTACTTCGGACAGGGTGCTCTGCTATTGCGATCGCCAGAAGCCGTGACGAATCCGTTCTACCTTCTGGCACCGGCGTGGTTCGTATATCCGCTGCTCTTCATTGCGACGTCGGCGGCGATCGTCGCGTCGCAGGCGCTCATCTCGGGGGCATTCTCACTCACCCAGCAAGCCATTCAGCTCGGGTACAGCCCGCGAATGCGGATCATCCACACGTCCAAGGATCAGACGGGCCAGATCTATATCCCGGAGGTAAACAAGGCGCTCGCAGTCGGCACACTGGTCCTGGTTGTCCAGTTCGGGTCGGCGACCGCGCTGGGCGCCGCGTATGGTGTCGCGGTCACCGGGACGATGGCGATAACGAACATCCTGTTCTACCTGGCCGCGCGTCACTTGTGGAACTGGTCGGCGCTTAAGGCCGGCGCCTTTCTGGCATTCTTCATGGCGATCGACCTTACGTTCTTCGCCGCTAATCTCCTCAAAGTTCCCCACGGGGGCTGGGTGCCCTTAGTCCTCGCCGCCGCCGTGTTCACGCTCATGACGACCTGGAAGCGCGGCCGCGCGATGCTCCGTGCCATCCTGCAGCGCGGCACGGTTCCGATCGAGATGTTTCTCGCGGACGTTGAGCGGCGGAAGCCCGTTCGGGTCAAGGGCACCGCGGTCTTCATGACGTCCGATCCGCATGGTGCGCCGGTCGTTCTGCTGCACCATCTCAAACACAACAAAGTCCTGCACGACCAGGTGATCCTGCTCTCGGTCTCGACCGCCGAGGTCCCGGAGGTGACAACTGCGGAGCGCATTCAGATCGAGCCGCTCGGGCAGGGGTTCTTTCGCGTGCAGGCGTCCTACGGCTTCATGGAAACGCCGAACGTGCCAGCGATCATGCAGTATTGCGGCCGCCGTGGCATCAGTACCAAGCGGACAGACGTCTCATACTACCTGGGTCGCGAGCGCCTTCTCCCGACCCTGCCGCGCCGGTCGGGCGACCCCGAGATTGGAAGCATGGCGCGATGGCGGAAGAAGTTGTTCGTGGTCATGTCGCGAAACGCTCGCGGCGCGACGGAGTTCTTCGGCATTCCGCCGAACCGCGTCGTCGAGCTCGGAACACAAATCGAGTTTTGAGCCGCGTGCGGCGCCGCCCGCCGCCGATGTCGCGTGACGATCGCCGTGACTGGACGGCGCGTCACCCGACGCAGCGGCCGACGACGGTTCGACCGCCGTTCGTTCCTGGATCGTTCCACCCTTGGCCCTCCCCCATGCGCCTCCGGCTCGTTGGACAGACTCTGCTCGCCGGTCATCTCGTCGCCGTGGCGGCCGTTGCGCAGCCCGCGGCGCCGCGCGACTCCATCCGCGACGACGCACGGTTCTCGTTCTACTCGCGCGGGCCCTACCGGCCTAACGTGCCGCGCCCCGAGTCCATCCTCGGCTACGACGTCGGTACGATGAACACGCAGTTCGCGATGCAGGAGCGGACGCTGCTCGCGATCGCCGACGCGGCCAAGGACCGGGTTCACGTCGAGGAGATCGGGACGACGAACGAGCGCCGGACGATGCGGATCTACGTCATCTCCGCGCCCGAGAACATCCAGCGGCTCGACGCCATCCGCGCGGACCTCGATCGCATCGCCGACCCGCGGGGCACGGGACAGGCGGAGCTCGACGCCATCGTCGCGCGCGTCCCGGCGGTGGTGTGGATCAACGAGTCCGTCCACGGGAACGAGTCGCCCGGATTCGAGACGGCCATGCAGACGCTCTACCACTTCGCGGCGAGTGAAGAGCCGGCGACACTCTCCGCGCTCAGGAACACGCTGATCATTCTCAATCCGAGCACGAACCCCGACGGCCACGAGCGATTCACCGTCTGGTACAACTCCATCGGCGTGAACAGCCCGGAGCCCGCCTCGCTCGAGAAGGACGAGCCGTGGAGCATTCAGGGGCGCTTCAACCACTACCGGTTCGACATGAACCGCGACGTGATGACCTCCACCCAGCGCGAGGTGCAGGCGCTCGTGCGGGCGCAGGTGAAGTGGCACCCGATGGTCGCCATCGACCAGCACGGACAGGTCGGCACGTACTTCTTTCCGCCCACCGCACCCGCGCTCAACCCGAACCTCGGCGCCGATTTCGTTCGGTGGATGGAGATCTACGGGCAGGCGAACGCAACAGCGTTCGACCAGTACGGGTGGATGTACTACTCGCGTGACATCTTCGACTTCTACGGGCCGTTCTACTGGGACAGCTGGCCATCGCTCACCGGTGCGATCGGCATGACCTACGAGACGGACGGTGGCGGGTGGAAGGGACACGTCTGGCGCCGCGATGACGGCACGCTCCTGACGCTCCGCGATGGCGTCGCGAAGCACTTCGTGACCGCGCTCGCCACGGTCTTCACCACCGCGGAGCGCCGCGCCGAGCGCGTGCGCGATTACCTCGCGTTCCGCCAGCGCGCCGTCGCGGATGGACGGACCGGCGCGATGAAGCGCGTCGTGATCCTTCCCGGCCAGGATCCCGCGCGCGCGGCGGAGCTCGTGGCGGCGCTGCTCCGATCGGGCATCGAGGTGCGCCGGGCCACGGCGCCATTCTCGGCGGCTCGTGCACATGCGTACGCCGATAACTCGACGAGCACGCGCCGCTTCGAGCCTGGCGCGTACGTCGTCGATCTCGCGCAGCCGCAGGGCAAGATGGCGAAAGCGTTCCTGGACCCGAACCCGCCCATGGACACGGCGTTCGCTCGTGCGCAGGTCGAGAAGTACCAGCGCAACATCCGCCGCGGCGCGAACGTCGGACGCGAGGGGTACGAGTTCTACGACGTCACGGCGTGGTCGCTCCCGGTGGTGTTCGGCGTCGACGCGTACTGGACCGAGGATGCGAGCGCCATCACGGGTGATCTGCTCGCCGTTCCGGTGGACTCCGGCTCCGCGGCGGAGCGCCAGTCGCGACGCATCGCGGGAGAGCTGCTGCCGGTCCCCATCGTATCGGGGATCGTGAGCGGTCGTCCCGCGCAATCGGTCTACCTGTTCGGGCCGGAGCGAAACGGCGCCTCGCGGCTCGCGTATCACCTGCTTCGCGAGGACTTCCGCGTGTCGGTGGCGACGACGCCGGTCGAGGCGGGCGGGCGTCGCTGGCCTCGCGGGACGTATATTGTGCGTGTCGCGCGCAACGACTCGACGATTCACGCGCGACTCGACGCCCTCGCGCGCGCGAGCGGCGTGGAGGTCGTAGGCGTGAACAGCGCGGCCACCGCGACCGAACAGTTCGGCGTGGGATCCGAGAACGTCGTTTCGCTCGTCGCGCCGAAGGTCGCGCTCGTGGGCGACGAGGGAATCGGCCAGACGGCGTACGGGGCGATCTGGTGGACGCTCGAGCAGCGGTACGGCATGGCATTCACGCCGATCGCGTTAGGCGTCCTGTCCGGGGGCGATCTTTCGCCGTACAACGTCATCATCATCCCCGACGCCTCGGTGGGTGCGCTCAACTCGCGCCTCGGAAAGGCTGGGGCCGACCGCCTGCGAGATTGGGTACGTGCCGGCGGGACGCTCATCACCATGGGCGGGGCGACGTCGTGGGCCGCGCGCGAGGACGTCAATCTGACGAGCGCTCGTGCCGTCGCGACGGACACGTCGGCGAAGCGCGAGGCATCGTCCGACTCGGCCACGGAGGCATCTCGCGCCCGCGAGCGCGCGCCGGACCGCACGCAGACCGACCTGCTCGCGGCCACGAGCCCCACCGCGAGCGACGATGACCCGGTGAGCCCGCCCGGCAGCCATTTCGACGTGGTGCTGGACCGGACGCACTGGCTTACGCACGGCTACGAACGGCCGCGCCTCACGGTGATGTTCGACCGCGGCACGTTCCTCAAGCTCTCGCGAGAGGGCGCGAACGTCGCGGTGTTCCCCGAGACGGGGCCCCTGCATCGGGCGGGTTTCATTTTCCCGGAGAACACCGAGCGTCTGCTGCGGGGAACGTCGCTGCTGATCGACGAGCCGACGGGTGGCGGGCATGTCGTGCTGTTCAACAACGAGCCGATGTTTCGCGCGTGGTGGCGAGCGCTCGACCGACTGGTGATGAACGCGATAGTGCTCGGGCCAGCGTTTTAGAGGCGAACGGCGAGGCGCGAACGGCGAGGCGAAAAGCGGAGTGCATACGGCGGCCCGCCAGTTTTCGCCGTCCGCGCTTCGCCGTTCGCGCTTCGCAGTTCGTACCCGCCGTTGGCGCCTCGCCGTTCGCGCTTCGCCGTTCGCGCCTCGCCGTTCGCCCTACTTCCTCCCCAACTCCTCCCATATCCCCGGATCCTCCGGCCCGAGTACCCACGCCGAGAATCCACGGAGTCGTTTCTCGCGCATGAGGGCGAGCTTCGCGGCGAAGCTCCGGCGATTCTCGAGATAGAGCCACTCGAACGTCCCGCCCACCTCGAACGACGCGTACGGCACCTGCTGGACTTCGTCCCATTTGATCGTCGCACCGTTTCGCGCGACAATGCCCGAGCCCCAGAACCAACTCACCGAGTTGGCCGTGGTGCGAGCGCGGTCAGCGCCAGGGTCGGACCGCGCGGACCAGTGATCGCCATAAAGCGGGATGCCGAGCGACAACTTCTCGGCGGGGACGTAGCGGAGGAAGTGGTCAACGACCTGGCGCACCCACGGCATCCCCGCCACAGGACCCGGCGGCGTGCGCCGGGTGTGCTGGTCATAGCTCATCACGCTCAGGAAGTCCGCCACCTTGCCTAACGCCGCGAGGTCGAACGTGCGCCAGCTGTCGGCGAGGAAGCGGTGATAGCCCGTCGGGCCGGCGAGATCATCCGTCTGGTGCACGATCGCGGCGCTGATCGTGAATCCCGCCTCGTGCAGGGCGCGCGCGGCGTCGGTGAACCAGGCGGTGAATCGGTCGCGATCCTGGATGTTGATGTTCTCGACGTCGAACTGAATCCCCCAGTAGCCGTGCCGGCGACACAGCTCAACCAGCGAGTTGATGGCGCGCGCCTTCGCCGCGGAGTCTGCGAGGAGACGGCGGAGCGCCGGCTGATTGAACCCCTCGTTCACGAGGAGCGGCATCACCTTCACCCCGCGCGCCTTCGCCATCTCGAGCACGCGGCGATCCAGCGACCCGTACACGATGCCGAGGCTGTCCACGGTGTACAC
>DASURJ010000271.1:0-3422 GCA_036280115.1 Gemmatimonadaceae bacterium | reverse complement strand
GGTGAAGTGACCGGCACGTCATCCGGCACGATCAACGGTCGGCCATTCTCGGTCGTGTTGCGCGGGCGCGGCATCGCGCCGCGGTTCCGGTTCGACCCCGCCGGGGTCGACTTCGGCGAGGTGCAGGTCGGCACGACGTCGGCGCCGCGGGTCGTCACGGTCACCAACATCGGCCCGGCCTCCACGGCGTTCGACGGCGCGGGCGGCGCGCCGGGCAGCCCGTTCACCGCGCAGCAGGACTGCCAGGGGAACACGCTCGCACCGGGTGAGTCCTGCCACTACTCCTACACTGTTACGCCAACCACCGCCGGCGCGGTCACGGGCAGCTCTGTCGGCATCATCAACGGACAGTCGTTCTCGATTCCGCTTTCCGCCACCGGTGTCGTCCCGAAGTTCCTGATCACGCCCGTGGGATTCGATTTCGGGAACGTCGCGCTGTTCACGACATCCCCGTCGCAGCAGACGGTCGTCACGAACGTCGGCGTCGCACCGGTGGCGATGGCTGGCACGGGAGGCGTGGTGAGCGCCCCCTTCGGCGGCACGGGAGATTGCACGGGAGTGACGTTAGGTGTGGGCGCGTCCTGCGCCATGCAATTCACGTTCAGTCCAACGGTGCTCGGCGCGTCATCGGCGACGTCGGCCGGAACGTGGAACGGCCAGGGATTCAGCATCGCGTTGACAGGCATCGGCGTGACGCCGTATACGTTCACCGGGTTCCTCGGCAGCATCCCCGCGTTTCCTGACGCGATCTCTGCGGCCGCCGGGGCCACGATCCCGTTCAACTTCAGTCTCGGTGGTGATTTCGGTTTCGACATCTTCGCGGCTGGCTCGCCAGCATCAGTCGCGATTGCGTGTGGCTCCTCGAACGCGGCCACCGCGACCGAGCCGACGAAGACACCCAAGAGCGAGTCACTGAGCTACGACGCGGCGAAGGACGTCTACACGTATCCGTGGAAGACGGAGAAAGGGTGGGGCGGTACATGCCGGCAGTTCGTGATGACGCTAAAGGACGGGAACGCCTATCGGGTGAACGTGAGCTTCCGGCGGCGTTGACCGGGTCGGCGGCCCGGGACGGAATGAGTGTCTCGGGCCGCCAAGCTCGGCGTCCATGCGGATTCGACGTAATGAGTGCGGCTGGAGGCCGACACTCGAATCAATTCGAGGCCGCGCTTGAAGGCAGGGGCGCATATTCGCCCACGAGCGCACGACAAGCCGGCGAGTCGGTCTCACTGACATCCTCGAAGCCGCAACTCTTGTTTCGATGGCTATCGGCTCGGTTCCGAGGATTTCCTTGATCTGCGCCCAGAAGCCTTCGACGTGGAGTCGGGTTTCCCGGTCCCCCGCCGCTGAAGTTCCTCTTCCTCACGCTGCCGGCGTGGATTCGGCGGTAGCGCTGGAGAGGCGCGCGAAGGCTTGTCATCCGGGCGGCGTTCTTCTCATTCTGAGCGAAGTTGCCGGCAGGCGGCCGGGTGACCAGGCAGTGGGCAGATGAGGAATCGCAGGGCACCCGAAAGGGGGGGCTTGGCCCCCTATCGTGAGCCCTGCGATTCCCCGCTGCGCGCTCGGAATGACACAGCCTCTACCGGAACGACCGCGAAGCTCTTTGACATCGCGATCCCGAGCTGGATTACGATCTCGAGCCCTTGGAGCGTGCGGTCAGCGCGTCCAGACCGGTCCGCCATCGGGCCCGCTGTTCTTCGTCAGGTTTTTCTCGGCCGCGCCGCCGCTGTTCATCACGTACACCTCGGAGTTGCCATCGCGCGTCGAGGTGAACGCGAGCTTGCGCCCGTCCAGCGACCACGCCGGTCCCGCGTCGACGAACATGCTCGTCGTAAGTCGCGTCTGCGCCGAGCCGTCCGTGTTCATCACGTAGACGTCGCCATTCGGGTCGGCGCGATTGCTCTGAAACGCAATCTTACTGGCGTCGGGCGACCACGCGGGGAAGATGTCGTTCCCGGTGTCATCGGTGAGCCTCGTCTCGCCACCACCGGTCGAATTCACCACGTAGATGTCGAAATGCCCGTTCCGCCCACTCACGAACGCGATCTTGCTGCCATCCGGAGACCACGCCGGCACGAGATCCTCGCCCGGGTCACTCGTCAGCCAGACAACCCCGGTTCCGCTCGAGTCCACGACGGCGACGTCGTTCGTCGACTGCCCATCCTGATAACCGACGAACGCCAGCTTCCGGCTGTCGGGCGACCAGGACGTGTAGTAGGCGTTTCGTATCGCGGTGCTCGCGAGGCGAGGATCGGAGCCATCCGAGTTCATGATCCAGAGCTCGACGAAAGCGCCGCCGCTGCGGGCCGTGAAGAACGCGATCTTCGTCCCGTCCGGCGAGAGCCGCGGGATGGCGTCGTACCCAGCGGTGTTCGTGACGTTGGTCTGCGTGCCCGTGGCGACATCGAGCACGTAGACCTCCGGGTTCCCATCACGGCTCGACTCGAAGGCGATGAGGGTGCCGTCCGTCGAGACCGTGGGAGTGCCATCCGAGCCCGCGTTATTGGTGAGGTTCGTCTGCGCGCTCCCGTCGGCGTTCATCGAATAGATCTCGACGTTGCCGTCGCGGCTGGATGTGAAGATGATCTTCGCACTCGCCTTCGGCCCGCCGCCTCCGCCACCCTTGGCGAGCGACGCCGATTCCGGCGGACCGCCGTGTTCGGGCGCGACCGAATCGGAGCATGCCGAGGGGAGGACGAACAGGGTGCAGGCGAGAATCGCGGGTAGCGCGGCCGCTACGACGTTCGGTTTCCGGTGGGAGTCGCTGAGCTGGCGACTGGGTGTGCGGGCGCGGAGCATGGGTCCTCCTGTGCGCGAAGTGTCGTGTCCGGCCCCGACGGCGGGCCTTGGCTGGGAATCGCCAACGACACGTCATACGCGAGACGCCCTGCCGATCAGACACGAGCACCGATGTTCGTCCCGTCGACCAGGCAACGATGTCCGGTTTGGGACGGTCGAGCACAGAGGGATTGGATTCAGCCTCCTGCCTGAAGGGCGTCATAGGAGTCGGCGTAGGTGAGCGTGTCCGAAATGACCATGACGTCGATGTCGCTCGACGAGCGGGACGGATGGCTGGCGCCTCGATGCCATGAACCGAACTGGCGGCACGCCACGTCCTCGTCATCGATCGCCAGCGCTCCCACCGTTCGCCGTAGGGTGCGCTGGCCGGTATGTTCATCGCGTCTCGATGCGTGACGTGGTACCGTGATCGACGCGAATCGTTGGCGCGAGCTTCAACCGCTGCTCGACCACGCTCTCCAGCTTCCCGACGCCGAACGCGACGCGTGGCTCGAAGCCACGCGCTCCCGGTCGCCGAGTCTGGCCGCAGAGCTGGACACGTTGCTCGCCCACGAGCGTGCGGCGGACCGCAGCGGATTCCTCACCGGCGCACCGGTGCCGAGCCTCGTGGGAGCCGAAGTCGG
>DASURJ010000270.1:0-6295 GCA_036280115.1 Gemmatimonadaceae bacterium | reverse complement strand
GCATCCAGAACGGAGGGTTGAAACGGATGAGGGGGATGAGGGGATGAGCGACATCATCCTACGTTGGTCAAAGCTCCGCTCGCCGGAACGTGACTGAAGGGGAACGGCCGGCCGGGGACGCCGCTCGCCCCCGGAGCAGTTCCCCGTCACTTCACGGCTGTGGAGAGAGGGCGCGTCCCGGACGGGGAGCGATCCCCCTCATCCGTTCATCCCCTCATCCGTCCGCCCCCCTCCGTTCTGGATGCCGAAGCGGCGCGGCCTCGCGCGACGCGGCGTCGGTGCAGAGCCGTCATCCGGCCGTTTCGGCCCCTTCCGCGTCATCGTCGTTCCGACCGGGCCGCCCCCCTGGTCGATACGTGCCAGGGTGCTCTCAGCTGTTAGCTGATGGCTGTTAGCTGATGTCTGATAGCTCCGCGCGCCGCGCGCTACGCCATCCATCCACCATCCACCACATACACGCCGCCCGTGCAGTAGCTGCCGGCATCCGAAGCGAGAAAGAGCGCGAGCCCGGCGACGTCCTCGGGTGTGCCCAGGCGCTGCAAGGGCTGCCGCGCGAGCTGCGCAGCCACGGCGTCGGTCTCCGTCCACATGGTCGCGCTGAAATCCGTCTTGATGAGACCCGGGCAGATCGCGTTCGCCCGGACGTTCTCTGCGCCCCACTCGAGCGCCATCGCCTTCGTGAGGTTGATCAGCGCCGCCTTGCTCGCGCTGTAAATCCCCAGCCCGGTGTCGGGACGAATCCCGTCGACGCTCGCCATGTTGACGATCGACCCGCCACCGCGCGCCGACATGAGCGGCAACGCGCGGCATCCGAGCTCCCAGGCCGCTTTCACGTTCACCGCCATGATCTTGTCGAACGCGCTTTCCGTCATCTCGGTGAGCGGGCCGTAAATGGGGCTCACGCCGGCGTTGTTCACGAGCACATCCACCCCGCCGAGCGCTGACGCCGCGAACTCGATCACCGCCCGCGCCTCGTCGAGGCGACTCACGTTCGCCGGACACCCGTGGGCGGTGATGCCCTCCGCACGCAGTGCGTCGCACGTCGCCTGAACCGCGTCCGCCTTGCGACTGCTGACCACGAGCGCCGCGCCGGCACGGCCAAGCTCGAACGCGATGGCGCGGCCGATGCCGCGCGTCGCGCCAGTGATGACGGCAACCTTGCCAGAGAGATCGAAGCGGGATGAAGGCGTCATGCGCAATGAAAGCGTGAGTTGTACGGTTGCGATGAAGGTGACGTCGAGCGGCGCGCATCGCGAGTGCGGGCGGCGCAAAAGAGAAAACGGCCGGCGCGAGTACTCGCGCCGGCCGTGTCCGAACGTCTCCGCTCGATCAGCGAATGACCTGCACGCGCTGGCCGTTGCGGTAGATGGCCACCGAGTCCGCTCGCCCGTCGCGGTCCTCGTCGCGCCAGACCTGAATGACATTCCCGCTGCCATCGTACCACGTCGCTTGTTCCGGGACGCCATCGCCGTTCGAGTCCACGTTCTCCGAGCGGAGCCGCCCGGTCCCGAGCCAGTTTTGAACGTCCGTCGTGCGGACGCCGACGCGGATCAACACCGCACCCGTCATGGCGGGGAGCTGGGACGGATACCGATCGCGATCGATCGACCCGCCGCCACTTGCGCGGTCGCGCGTGCGGTCGTTGCGGTCGCGCGGGTCGCTTTCGCGCCGATCGCGGTCCCGGCGGTTGGGACGATCGTCGTCGACGACGTTCCGACTGCGCCCGGTATTGTCGCCCCAGATGATGCGGGAGTTCGGTGGTTGATTTCGCACCGCTGTGCGGCAGTCCGTGGGCGCCGGCTGTCGACCCGGCGGCACGTCGTCGATCCAGATGCGGCACATACCAGCCGGGGGTCGATGCCCCGGCGGAACGTCCTTATCGCCTCTTCCCCTTCCGCGGCCCTGCGCGTCGGCGGGCGCGGTCGCCGCCACCACCGTTGCGAGGGAAAGGATCACTGTCATCGATCTCATCGTTGGCTCCTCGTCGAAGTGCCGGTCACTGCGTGACGGGCACCCCGCAATAGAGCACAGCGCAGGCCACGCGACGGGGCGGCCTCGGGTTACGCAAGCGATTGCGGTATAAGGCGATACGCGACGAGCCCTGCCGTAGGTGGCCCCGTTAGGCGTCCGTGCTGCGGGACACTCGCGGGGGCGGAATCGGGACACATGACCACGCCAAGCCCACGACTCGACCGTGCCCGAATTCGCGACTTAGATTCAGTCCGCATTCCACCAACGCTTCCACCCTCGTCCGCGACTCATGGGCACAGCCAACGCCTCCTCGTACAAGGACCTCGTTCCCCCCACGACCGGCGACCCGATCACGATGCATGACGGGAAGCTCGAGGTTCCGAACGAGCCGATCATCCCGTTCATCGAGGGCGACGGGACGGGTCCCGACATCTGGCGAGCGTCACGGCATGTGTTCGACGCGGCGGTCGAGACAGCCTATGGGGAGAAACGGCGCATCGCGTGGTTCGAGGTGCTCGCGGGCGAGAAATCGAAAGCGAAGGTCGATACGTACCTGCCCGACGACACCCTCGCCGCCATCGACCGACACCTCGTGGCGATCAAGGGGCCGTTAGGCACGCCGGTGGGCGGCGGGTTCCGCTCGCTGAACGTCACCCTTCGCCAGCAGCTCGATCTGTACGCCTGTGTGCGTCCGGTGCGCTACTTCGAGGGCGTCCCGTCTCCGGTGAAGCGGCCGCAGGACGTGGACATGGTGATCTTCCGCGAGAACACCGAGGACATCTACGCGGGCATCGAGTACAAGGCGCAGTCGGACGGCGCGCGAAAGCTCATCAAGTTTCTTCAGGAGGAGATGGGCGCGAAGGCGATCCGCTTCCCGAACACGAGCGGCATCGGCATCAAGCCGATCAGTCAGGAGGGCACGCACCGGCTCGTTCGCTCCGCGATCGAGTACGCGCTGGCGCGGAAGGCCAAGAGCGTGACCCTCGTGCACAAGGGCAACATCATGAAGTTCACGGAAGGGAGCTTCCGTGACTGGGGCTACGAGCTCGCGCGCGCAGAATTCGGCGCCGTCGACCTCGACGGGGGTCCGTGGCAGCGCCTTCCGAACGGGATGGTCATCAAGGACGCGATTGCCGACGCGTTCCTGCAGCAGATCCTGACGCGGCCGACGGAATACGACGTCATTGCCACGCCGAACCTCAACGGCGACTACATCTCGGATGCCCTCGCCGCACAGGTCGGCGGCATCGGCATCGCGCCGGGCGCGAACATCAACTACGCCACCGGTCACGCCGTCTTCGAGGCAACACACGGCACCGCCCCGAAGTACGCGAACCAGGACAAGGTCAATCCGGGCTCGGTCATCCTCTCGGGCGAGATGATGTTCCGGTACCTCGGGTGGAACGAAGCGGCGGACCTCATCATCTCGAGCCTCGAGAAGACGATCGCCCAGAAGCGGGTGACCTACGATTTCGAGCGCCTCATGGAGGGCGCGACGCTCGTGTCGACGAGCGGGTTCGCGAAAGCGATGGTGGAAAATATGAGAAGCTAGCTGACCGCTGCGACAGCCTGTATTTCGATCTGATACCCGTAGTGCAGCTCCTTCACCGGCACCACCGCGCGGGCCGGTTTGTGCGATCCCATGACCCGTGCGTAGGCGGCATTCACCCCGCCCCACAGCTCGATGTCCGAGATGTAGATCGTCATCTGCAGCACGCGATCGAGCCCGCTCCCCGCCGCCACGAGAATCGCTTCCACGTTTCGGAGCGTCCGCTCCGTCTGCTCCTCGATCGTACCAATCGGCGTGTTCCGGTCCGCGGGGTCGATGGGCAACTGACCGGCCACGTACACGACGCCGTTGTGAACGATACCCTGCGAGTAGTGACCGGCCGCCGCCGGCGCATTGGGAGTGACCACCGAGTGCATGGAAGCCTCGACCTGGTGAAAGGACAGACTGCCTAACGAGTGCCGGAGCCCGCGACGGTGCCGCGGCATTCGCCGAACCCGATTCGGCGAAACCCCGCCCGCTCACAGTGAGCGCGGAAGATGACCTCGTCACCATCCTCGAGGAACCGCCGCAGCTCGCCCGTAGGCAACGTGATGGGCTCCGACCCACGCCACGTGAGCTCCAGCAGACATCCCCGCGCGTCCTTCGTGCTGCCCGACACCGTGCCGCTGGCAATGAGGTCACCCGAGCGGAGGTTACAGCCGTTGCTGGCGTGGTGTGCAATGAGCTGAGCCATGGTCCAGTACATTGCGGTGAACGAAACCGTCGAGACTCGCTCCGCCGCGATGTTCGCGCGACGCATCCGCTCCGAACGAAGCCAAACCTCCAGCTGGATGTCGATCCCTCCGCCTTCCTCGTTCTCGGGCGCGTGCAGGTACGGGAGTGGCGGCGGGTCACCCGCCGATCGGCGAAACGCCGGTGCGCGAAACGGCGCAAGCGCGTCAAGCGTCACCACCCACGGCGACACCGTCGTCGCGAAGTTCTTCGACAGGAACGGACCGAGCGGCTGGTACTCCCACGCCTGAACGTCGCGGGCGGACCAGTCGTTCACGAGACAGAGCCCGAACAGATGATCCTCCGCGCGCGCGACGGGAATCGCGCTCCCCAGCGCGTTCCCGGGCCCGATGTACGCGCCGACCTCGAGCTCGTAGTCGAGACGCTGTGTCGGGCCGAAGGTCGGTGCCGGATCGGCGTCGGCCTTGACCTGCCCCCACGGACGCCGCACGATGCCGCCGCTCACGCCGATGGACGACGCGCGCCCGTGATACCCGATCGGGACGTACTTGTAGTTAGGCAGCAGCGGGTTGTCCGGACGAAACATGCTCCCGACGTTCGTCGCATGATGGATGGACGCGTAGAAGTCGGTGTAGTCCCCGATCTCCGCGGGCAGGAGAAGCTCGACATCCGCCGCCGACACGAGCAGTACCGCCGCCAATCCTCGCGCACGCGCCCCGACCTCGGCATCCTCGCGCAGCAATTCCACGAGGCCGGCACGAAGCGCGCGTCGAGGCGAGCGACCGAGCGCCATGAGCGGGTTCAACCGGCCACCCGAGCAAGCCGCCGCCGCTTCACGCGCTGCGCCTTCCAGCAGGCCGTACCGCAAGGCCGCCGTCACGTCGAGAATCTGCTCGCCGATCGCGACGCCAACGCTCGGCGCCTCGCCGTCGTGCCGGCGAAACACCCCGAACGGAAGATTCTGGATCGGAAAGTCACTGCCGGCGTCGTTCGCCGAGTCCACCCACGAACGAAGATCCGCGTGGTGGGTCCCGTCGATCGCGCTCACAGCAATCCGAGGACGGAGAGGTCGTCGATAGGCTCACGGAACGAGCACGACCCGAACGAGCGCGTCGCTCGGCGCGCGGTCGCCAGCTCGCCCACGGAGAGATGGTGCCCGCGCCACGACACCCCGGCGTCGTCGAACTCGAACGCGTCGGCCCGCCGCTCCTCCAGCACCTCCCTCGCGACCGCGTCACTCTCGCCGGCGCGAAGGAACGCGGCAGCGAGCATCACGTTCAGGAAACCGTACATGAGGCCTCGATCGCTGTCGGGAGCGTAGGTGAGCGCGTAGTCGCCTCGCACGGGATGGTGAAGGCCCGCCGTCGCCTTGAACGGAACGTCGAGCGAGATACACGCGGCCAGAAAGCGCGCGAGGTGGTCACTCGCGGGAAACGCCTCCGCGCTCGTTCCACCCGTGCGTACCTTCGCGAACGCTCCCGCGTCAGCGATCGCCTGGATGAGCGGGTGCACGTCCCCGTCGATCGGAACCTCGACGAACCGCTCGAGGCCATCCGGAACCACGCGCATGGCCGCGGCAACGGCATCCGGAGTCGACGCTCGGAGCTCGACCGCCTGTACCTCCGCCGTCCAGCCGCGCTCACCGGATGTCGCGTTGAACGCGTCCACGCGCTTCATGTCGGCCGAAACGTCGGTGCCGAAGACCACACTCAGGCGCCACCCAGGAGCACCTAACGACTGCCGAGCGGGCACCACCAGAGCACGGGCGGCCGCCGCCATCTCGTCGAGGCGAGCGGCGGGAACGACGAACCGGCCGAGCGCCCACGCGTCCGCCGACGCGAGATACGAGGCGTACTCGGCAACCGCGCCCGGCATGTCGAGCTGCGCCGGCGGAAAGAGCCCGGCGTAATCGATGGCATCACGGAGCAGAACGCGAATCGGTGGCGCGCGATCGACACCGCGGGTGTGCGCGCTCACCCGAACGTCATTTCCTGCCACGCGGCGTCTTCGGCGCGAGAATCGTCCCGCGACACGTCGCGGCACCGCAATGACACGCGTACACCTGCTCCCATTTCTCGTCCT